>JAFVEJ010000044.1 GCA_017476085.1 Alphaproteobacteria bacterium | reverse complement strand
TTTTTTATCCGTTTTTTTCTGTCCGGCGTTGGTGACGACGTAAAAATCGCCGTCAATGCGTTTGGCGTCTATGGCGATCACAACGCATTGAGATCCAAAATGAGAAGAGGCTTCTTTAATCAGGGACGGATTCATAACCGCAGCAGTGTTTAAAGACACTTTGTCCGCTCCCGCCAGCAATAAAGCGCGAATATCTTCAATCGTGCGGATTCCGCCGCCGACCGTAAAGGGAATAAAAACTTCTTTGGCGACGCGTCCCACAACGTCAAGCATTGTTTTTCGGCCGTCATTCGTTGCGGTGATATCCAAAAAAACAAGTTCGTCCGCGCCTTCCTGCGAATATTTCTTGGCTAGGGAAACCGGATCGCCGGCATATCTCAAATTGTTGAAATTTACGCCTTTGACGGTTTCACCGTCTTTGACATCCAGGCATGGAATAATGCGTTTTGTCAGCATATCTTTATCCTATTTGTTCAAAACCCAGCGCGCCAAAGCGTCATAGCCGGCCTGTCCGCTTTTTTCGGGGTGAAATTGGGTCGCGGCAATGTTGCCGGTTTCGACGGCCGCCGTAAAGGGAATATGATAATCCGCCGTTGCGCTGACGACTGAAGAATCTTCGCAGACGGCGTAGTACGAATTAACGAAGTAAAAATAATCGTCCTGCAAGAAAGAGTTTGCGGAAGTTGTTTCGATTTTATTCCACCCGATTTGTGGGATTTTGCCCTGCGTAAAGCGGATAATCTTTCCTTTCAACAATCCCAGGCCGCGCGTTCCCGGCGCTTCTTCCGAGCTGTCAAACAGCACTTGCAATCCGACGCAGATGCCTAAAAAAGGCGTGCCGTTTTTTATACTGTTGATCAATGGTTCCGCCAATCCTTTAAAGGTCAGAGCCTGCATAACCTGTCCGAAATGTCCTTGTCCCGGGAAAATCAGTTTGTCAGCGCGGGCGATATCTTCGGCTTTGTCGGTGACGGCATACGCTGTGCCGAACGATTCAAGACGATTGACAATGCTTTTTAAGTTGCCGCCGCCATAATCCAAAACTGCCAGCATTTTATGTTTCCTTCATATGAAAGTTTCCCGACGATATCATTTTTAACCGGAAAAAGAAAGAGGCGCGTTTGAAATAAAAAAGAAAGATCAAAGTGTAAAATTTTATTGCAAAACGGAAAGGAAAAGACTATAACCTTTTCTGTTTACGGGCGATTAGCTCAGTTGGTAGAGCAGCTGACTCTTAATCAGCGGGCCGTGGGTTCGAATCCCTCATCGCCTACCATTTAAGGCGGAGACTTTTATGTTTCCGCCTTTTTGTTTGTCCGGAAGAAGAAAATACAAAGTTGGTAAGAAATGATTTTGTTCATTAATGCATGCGTCAGATCTCAGTCCAGAACCAAACGGTTGGCAGAGTACGTTTTAAACAAACTTGACGGTACGGTTAAAGAGGTCAATCTTGAACGGGAAAACGTTTCGCCGCTGAATAACGCACGACTGGAATACAGATTAAAGCGGGTATCGGAAGGCAATTTTAACGATCCGATGTTTGATCCGGCAAAAGATTTTGCAGCGGCGAAAACGATCGTGATTGCCGCGCCGTATTGGGATTTGTCTTTTCCGGCTTCGCTTAAATGCTATATCGAGGCGGTCAGTGTGATCGGACTGACTTTTGCGTATAAT
>JAFVEJ010000043.1 GCA_017476085.1 Alphaproteobacteria bacterium | reverse complement strand
TAACCGTATATATCCGTTCCAAAAACAGTGACGGTTCGCTGGAAGGAATTATCCTGCACGATCAACATTCTCCGGCCAGTCAGGTCACATTGCTGGCGGAAAAAGGTTCAATTATTTACCGTGACGGCATCCCGCAAATTTCTATGAAAAACGGATCAAGACAGGAAGTCGCGAACAAAACAGGCCGTTTTTCGATTTTATATTTTGACTATTACAATACGGATTTTGTTTCCAATCGGGAAAAAGCGGCCAATCGTTTTAAAAATTCTGCCGAGCGAGATTTAAAAGATCTGCTTTTCACACCGCGCGAAGCTTTGCCGAATTTAAAAACATACCATCGTTTTCGACTGGAAGGCTTTAAACGACTTTCCCTGCCCTTTTACAATTTGTCTTTTATGATGATTGCCGCCGCAGGTTTATTAACGGGAACATTTAACCGGCGCGGACATAATAAGCGCATAATCATCACCATCTTAATTATGGCCGGCGTTCAGATTTTGCAACTGGGAACGGAAAGCTTATGCATGCGCAATTTAAAATTTATTCCTTTGCTGTATATCCTTTCTGTTTCTCCTACTTTCATTTGCTTATATGTTCCTAAAAACTCGGGAAAATTTCAATTTTTCGGATTAAAAACGATCAAACAGAAAAGCATGACTTTCATACGCCGCTTCACCCGAAAAAGGAGTGCTTTAAAGGCATGACTTTTTTTGTTCGGATAATAATGTTCTTTTTCCTGGCAACAACGACGGCGGCGGCATTAGATACGAAAGCTCCCGCTGATTTTTCGGCCGACGAATTAACCTATGACCGGGAATTAAACCTGATCATAGCCCGCGGAAACGTCACTTTCAAACAAGACAAATCCTCCCTGCGTGCGGATCATATCAATTATGATACGGTTGACGGTGTCGTCATCGCTACGGGCAATGTTGAAATATATACGCCCGACGGCGGACTGATGCAGGGCAATTACGCCAAACTTTCCGGAGATTTAAAAGAAGGGTTGATCAAAAAAATCCAATACACTCTGGCGGATAAATCTGTTTTAACGGCTAAAAAAGCCGAACATATCCAGGGAAATTTCACCGAATTTGAAGACGTTGCCTATTCTTCCTGCGATTTTTGCGAAGACGGATCCCGTTTTTGGGAAGTCAAAGCTAAAAAAATGGTTCATGACAAAGACGCTCAAAATATGTCGGCTTATAATGCGACGATGACGGTTAAAGACGTGCCGATTATGTATTTCCCTTATTTTACTTATCCTGATCCGACCGTCAAACGACGCTCCGGCTTTTTGATTCCCGGAGTAAAATCCAATCGCGCCATGGGATTGGGAGTGATTGTTCCTTATTATTGGGAAATTTCGCCCTACACCGATTTTTTGTTTTCGCCTTTAATCGCGTCCAAAGGCATTTTGTGGAGAGGTACTCTGCGCCGCAATTTTTCGCAAGGAACAACGGAGATCAACGGGTCCTACATCCGCCAAGACGGAGAAAACCGTTATAACATCGCCGGTAAAGCCAAATGGCACATCACGGATATCTGGCGCGCACATTTGACCGTGGATAAAGCTTCAGACGACACTTATCTGCGTCGTTACGACTTACGCAGCAATGACACAAACGCACCGTGGCTGAAATCTGACGCGGGAATCGAAGCTTTAACTTCAGACACTTATTTTACTTTCGGCGGCGCTCTTTACCAAAATATGCGCGCCAATGTCAATGACGACACAATTCCGAAAGCTGTTCCTTTGGCACAAATTGTCCATACAACCGATCCTTCGGAAAACGGAGGATATTGGAGCTTAGGCGCCTCAACAGCCACTCTGACCCGAAAACTGGGGGACGACAGCAGCCGTTTGTCCGTTCAAGCCGATAGGCATTTACCCGGAATCACGGACTGGGGAGTCGTCTATGATTTTAACGTATCGACCTTACTCAACGGATATCATATCACTGATTACCGGATTGCCGAAAAAAACAAGCTTTTTTCAGGAGATGCCGCTTCGTTTAATCCTCAGACTTCTTTGATGGTTCGTTATCCCTTTGTCAATGTCGGCGAAAAATATAATCAAATTTTAGAACCGATTATAATGGGTATTATTGCTCCCAATTCCAAAAATTCTTTGAAAATTCCGAATGAAGACAGCAATGATTTGGACTTTGACGATACGAATCTGTTTGCTGAAAAACGTTTTGTCGGTTATGACCGTTTCGAACCGGGCTCACGGATTAATTACGGTTTGAAATGGAGCCTGTACGGGCAGAAAAACGGTTATATTTCCGCTTTGATCGGGCAAAGCTATCGTTTTACGCACTCCGATATTTTTCCGCAGGATTCCGGATTGGTAAATCAGGCTTCCGATATTGTCGGAAGGTTTAATATCCAGCCGAACGAATTTATCGGCCTGAGTTACGCTTTTCGTATGGATCGGCAAAAAATGGACATAAACCGCAGCGATTTATCCGTTTCCGCCGGCAATGCTTTGCTGCGCGTATCTGCCAGTTACATCAATCTGAAAAGTTCAATATCCGAATATTCCGCCTATAATAACCGTGAAGAATTAAACTATACGCTGACATCTCATTTAACACGCTACCTGATGATTTCCTTCAACCAGCGCATTAATCTGTCCAAAGGCGGCGGATTGCTGGAAACGGGCGGTTATGTGCGTTATGAAGATGAATGCTTTGCCTTGGAAACCGGATTGAAAAAGGAGTATACTGTCGACCGCGATTATGAAAACGGCGTTACTTTTAAATTAGGCATCGAATTCAAGCCCTTTGGTGCTTTTAATATATAATAAAGGAAAAAAAATGCGTTTATGCTTGTTAATCCTTTTATTTTTCGGATTTTTCTGCTCGAATGTTTATGCACAGACAAAGATTTTGGCACAGGTAAACGATGATATTATTTCAGAAATGGATTTACGGCAGCGATTGGCTTTTATCCGTCTGACAGGCCAGGCGGATACTTCCCGCAAAGACATTCAGGAACAGATTTTAAAACAACTGATCGATGAAAAACTGAAGCAGCAGGAAGCGAGGGAAGCCGGTATAGAAATTTCCGAAGATGAAATATTGAACGCCGTTAAAATCACCTTGCGTCAAAACGATATGGATTATGAAACCGTTTTAAAGAAATTAAAAGAAAACGGACTGCCTCTGTCCGTAATTGAAGAGCAGATTAAAAGCGATCTGATGTTTGTCCGCGCCGTCAAAAAAAATGCCGGATCGCGCGCGGAAATTTCCGATCGGGAAATAGAATCCAAACTGGAAGAAATCAAAGATCATTTTAATCAAAAACAGTACCTGTTTTCCGAAATTCTGCTGCCAGTTTCCGATCCGGATCAGGATGCCGAAGTTTACGGACAAGCGATGCAGCTGATTATGCGGATACGGGACGGCGAAGATTTTGAAAAAATCGCCGCCGAATACTCCAAAGCTCCCAATGCGGCGAAAGGCGGCATGACCGGATGGATCGGAGAAAATATTCTGTCTGAACAAGAAAAAGAAGAGTTTTACATTCTTCAGCCCGGACAGCTCAGTTCTCCCGTGAAAACAGCGGAAGGCTATAAAATTCTTGTTCTTCATGCCATGCGCGACCCTGATAATATCCCGCAAGCGCAAGAAAACGTTCACTTAATCCAATTGTTCTTACCGGACAGTTTCACCGAAAAACAAAAAAAAGCCGTTTTGCGCGACCTAAATATGACAAAAGGATCCTGCGATCAATTCAAAACGGTATCGGAGCAGCTGAAAACCACTCCCCGCATTGATTTGGGCGAACTGCCCGTCAATAATCTGCCGCCGCCGATCAGATCCGCAATCAACAGAACGGCTTTGTTGGAACCAAGTCAGCCTCTGTCCATTGAAGGCGGCAGCTTGATCTTGATGACGTGCTCAAGGAAAAAAGTTTCTTCTCTGCCCGGCAAAGAAGAAATTAAGATACAGCTGGAAGGCGCAAAACTGGAAACATTGGCTCATCGGCGGTTAAGAGAGTTACGCCGCAGCGCCGTAATGGAAATCAGACAATGACCTCTGCTCTGCCGCCGCTAAAAGAAGTCATTTCCCGTTACGGATTATCCGCTAAAAAAGCGCTGGGACAGAACTTCATTTTAGATACCAATCTGTTAAATAAAATCGTACGCAATGCCAAACAACGGGATCCTCAGCCGTTTGAAACGGGAACAGTTATTGAGATTGGGCCCGGTCCCGGCGGCGTAACGCGGGCTATTCTTGAAAACGGCGCCAAACACTTGACCGTTATTGAAAAAGACGAACGCTGTTTGCAGCTGCTGTCCGATATCCAAGCCGCCTACCCCGGCCGATTGACCGTCCTGAACAAAGACGCTTTAACCGTTCCGGCCGAAACCTTTGGGAATCAGCCAAGAGCAATCATTTCCAACCTGCCTTATAACGTCGGAACTTTACTGCTGACGGGATGGTTAAAAAAAATCAATGAATTTTCTTCTTTAACGTTGATGTTTCAAAAAGAAGTAGCCGAACGGCTGACCGCACGGCCAAAAACTTCCGCTTACGGGCGATTGTCCGTTCTGACGCAATGGCTGTGCGAAACAGAAATTTTATTTACCGTTCCTCCTTCATGCTTTGTACCACCGCCTAAAGTCACTTCTGCCGTTGTATTTTTAAAGCCCAGAGCTCAACCTTCAGCGCCGGCGCGCATAGACTTATTGGAAAAAGTCACGGCGGCCGCTTTTAATCAGCGGCGAAAAATGTTACGATCGTCTTTAAAATCAATCGGCAATTCCGAAGAACTGTGCGCGGCCGCAAATGTCGATTCGTCCGCTCGCGCCGAAGAAATAGGAATTGAATCTTTTTGCGCTATGGCACGTTTTTTGGAGAAATAACCATGTCTGTTCTTGCTGTTTTTCTGAATGCTTTGATTATTCCCGTTTCTTTGGCTTTGCACTATTACGGAATTGTTCTCATTGCCGCAATCATTTTGTCATGGTTGGAAGCGTTCCATGTTTTGAACACTTACAATCAATTTGTATCTATGATTTGCACAACTCTCCACAAATTAACCGATCCGTATTTGAATTTTTTTCGTAAAATTGTGCCGCCGGCCGGCAATATTGATCTGTCTCCGCTTCTCGGCTTTTTAGTCCTTTATTTTTTAGAAGGCTTTATTCCCCGATTTTTAGCCGTACTGGCGCAAAAGGTTGCTTGATGTTTTACCGGTCTGTGTCTGATGGTTTAAAAGTCTTCATCCGTTTGTCTCCCAAAGCCAAACGAGAAGGAATAGAGGGAATCCATACGGACCCCGACGGAACGGAACGTCTGAAAATTGCCGTTTCCGCTCTGCCTGTTGACGGCAAAGCAAATGAGGCTTTAATTAAATGGTTGGCAAAACATTTGCATATTGCCAAAAGCGCGATTTCGCTGATCAGCGGAACAGCAGATCGTTCTAAAACGCTTTTAATTGCCGGAAATTCCGAAGAATTAATAAAAAAACTGGAGCTTTTACAATGACTTTTTTATTAAACGGTTTCGAATTGGCCAAACAATGCCGTACCGCATTGGCGGAAAAGATCAAAACATTTCCGCGTCCTCCCAAGCTTGCCGTTATTTTAATCGGCAACGATCCGGCCAGCGCCGTTTATGTCCGCAACAAAGAAAAAGCTGCCGCCGAAGTCGGCATCGAATCCATCGTCTGCCGATTTGAAACAATCACACAAAAACAGCTGCTGGATTTAATTGATAAATTAAACGCGGATGAAAGCATAGACGGTATCTTGGTGCAGCTTCCGTTGCCAAACGGCCTTGATGAAAAACAAATTATTCAAGCTATTGATCCCGATAAAGACGTAGACGGTTTTCACCCGATAAATTTGGGAAAACTTCTGATCGGCGATCCGGCGCCAGTCGCTTGTACGCCTAAAGGCTGCATTAAACTGATTCATTTGGCCAAGCAGAATTTAACCGGCCTGCATGCCGTTGTTATCGGTCGATCGGTCATTGTCGGCAAACCGATGGCCCAACTTCTTCTGCGCGAAAACTGTACGGTAACAACAGCTCATTCCAAAACAAAAAATCTGCCGGAACTTTGTCGGACGGCAGACATTTTGGTTGTCGCCGTCGGCAAACCGAAAACCGTTAAACCCGATTGGATCAAAGACGGCGCCATTGTGATTGACGTCGGCATCAACCGATTGGATGACGGAAAATTATGCGGCGATGTCGACTTCGACGCCTGCTTTGACAAATGCGCGGCCATTACTCCCGTTCCTAAAGGCGTCGGGCCGATGACTATCGCTATGTTGCTGGAAAACACAGTTGAAGCTATGGAAAAAAGAATATTTCCTTAACGTCCGAAACCGTTCTCATCATACTGACGACAAATCAAAACGAACCGAATAATCAGGAAAAGAGCGGAAAACGCACATGCAACAATCATCGCATATGTCATTCCCAACACACCATAATTCCATCTAAACGCAAACAACCAAATCAAGGGCAGCATAATAAAGATAAACGCTAATCCTTGACAAAGCGTCGGCACCAAAATATCAACCGCTCCGCGCAGAACATTGACCATCACTTGCTGTGTCCCGTCAAAGATACACATCAGCGAACAAACCATAATCAATGGTGTTGTCATAGCAATCAGCTCGTGATCTTTAGTATAAACGGAAGAGATTAAATGCGGGCAGATTAAAAAAATGCCGGAACAAAGCAACATAAGCGCCAAATTAAAAACCATTCCCGTATAGCCCACAATCCGCATTTCCAAAACAGATTTTTTACCTTTCGCAATCCCCATCAAAACGGAAGATGCCGTTCCGACACCGTTGGCTAAAACAAACACATTGGAAGAAACATTCAGCATAATCGTATAAGCGCTCAAAGCCATTGCTCCCAACCAACCGGCCATAATATTTACAAAAGAAT
The DNA here is from genome assembly GCA_017476085.1 of Alphaproteobacteria bacterium. The sequence continues at coordinate 263 of JAFVEJ010000043.1, read as the reverse complement.
ATGCTCCCTCTTCCACACCTACGGCGACTGCCGCGCCATAACCGACATCGCGGATACGGCGATTTTCTTCTTTGTTTTATTCCGGTTTTACCCACACACCGTACAGGTCGTTTTCATCAATACAGAAAACAATAATAAACATCCCGACGGCCAGGATAACACGGATCAAAGTTGTCGAAATAGCCGAACCGATTGCTCCCATCGCCGGAAACCCGCCATGGCCGTACACAAATAAATAGCTGGCAAAAATATTAATAATATTT
>JAFVEJ010000042.1 GCA_017476085.1 Alphaproteobacteria bacterium | reverse complement strand
TCAAATAATATTTCTTTATTGATATATTCGGCCTTTAAGAATTTATTTTTCAAAGAAAAAGCTCAAAAGGATTTAATAATGGAAAAAATGATCGCTTATTGCGGATTGGACTGCGAAAAATGCGACGCGTATCTGGCAACAGTCAACAACGACCAAGCTCTACGGGAAAAAACGGCCAAATTATGGTCGGAACTGAACAATGTTCCCATTCTGCCCGAACAAATTAACTGCCAAGGCTGCCGCGCGAACGGCGTCAAAACGGTTTATTGCGAAAGCCTGTGCGCCATTCGCCAATGCGCGATGAAAAAAAGCGTTGAAACCTGCGGCGCTTGCCCGATGTTGGAGAAATGTCCTACGGTCGGCGCTGTTATTTCAAATAATTTTGAAGCGTTAAAAAATTTGAAAGAAAAAAAATAAAATTTACGTGCTTATGTCTTCTTGGCAAAAAGACAATGATACACTAATATATCTGCATTAAAAATATTGAGGGCTTCTTATGACGGCAGAACTTAAAACGGACGCTTTGGAAAAATCTTTGCAGACTTTGCGCGAAGCGTGGACGGCATATCAAAACAACAAAGATGAAGCGCTGACCTCCATTATCGCCGATTCCTGTATTCAAAGATACGAATATACTTTGGAAACGGCTTGGAAGCTGATGAAAAAATACTTAAAACTGACATACGGAAAGTCGGACGAGGAATTGACCGTCAATAACATTTTCCGGCTGATGAGCGGATACAATATGATCGGCGACTGGGAAAATTGGAAAGAGTATTATATCAAGCGCAACGAAACGTCGCACGAATACAACATTGAAAAATCGCGTTCCGTTTTAACCGTCATTCCCCAATTTATCGCCGATGCCGAAATCTTGGTTGCGTCTTTCAAAAAAGCCGCAGGTCGTCAATGATCGGCATCTCTTCGGACGAATTGAACATTCTAAAAAACATTTTTGAACCGTATCAGCGGGAGTTTCGATTTGCCTGCTACGGTTCCCGCGTCAAAGGCGGATTTGAAAAAACGTCCGATCTGGATATCCTGATTTGCGGTAAAGAGCCTATGCCCTTTGAAACATTGGAAGAAATCAAACAAAAATGCGATGACAGCCGCTTGCCGTATATCGTTAATTTCTGCGATGTTCATAAGATTGATACTGATTTTTACAAATTGATCGAAAAAGACCTTGTCTTTTTGGACGACGCAGAAAATTAAAATTTCTCTGTTTTCCGATGAACGGATAGACTATACTTTTTCAAAAATTACGTAAAGCTAAAGGAACAAATAGTGGTAGTACGAGGAAAAAATATACATCTTTTTTTAATGGACGGTAATGCTAACGGGAGAATTAAATGCACGCTTGCTAACTGGACAGGTGTCGCTTTTAAAATTCCTCGAACAGAGCTGGATAGTTGTAAAGATCGTGAAGACTTAAAGCAAAGCGGAGTATATTTTCTGTTTGGTACTTCCGATGAAACAGGAAAAGATGTTGTTTATATTGGACAAGCAGGATCCCGCAAAAATGGAGAAGGTATTCTCAATCGATTGCAGGAACACAAACGTAATCCTGAAAAGGATTACTGGACAGAGGCGGTCGTATTTACGACTTCTAACAATTCTCTAGGTGCAACCGAAATCAGCTATCTTGAAAATCGTTTCTGCAATATGGCATTAGAAGCAAAACGATATGATGTAAAAAATGGAAATGATCCTACTCCCGGCAATATAACCGAGGAAAAAGAAAGCGAGATGGAAGAATTTATTAACCATGCAAAAATGATTATGGGAGCCCTCGGACATAAACTTTTTGATTCTGTAAGTAAACCTATAACAAATGCTTCTGTACAACAGAGGGATGAAGCTAATGGGGGCAGTCTATTGCTTTACTTGGAAAGAGCAATTAAAAGCGTAGGTAAAGTCGAAGCACGAGGAATGCAAACTTCGGAAGGCTTTGTAGTTTTTCAAGGTAGTCATATTTCCCCGACAGATGATGATACAATTCCCGCGTCCATTAAAAATCGCCGAAGAAACGCTCCGATAGATAAAGACCATATTTTACAGGAAGATATACTCTTCACAAGTCCGTCTTATGCAGCTAATTTTGTCATCGGTAAAAGTGCCAATGGATTAACAAGCTGGAAAACAGCGGAAGGTAAAACTCTAAAAGAAACCGAAATGGAATCAAAGTGACAAGTATTTTAAAAAATAATATAATGGAATCAGATTTTTTAATTTAGGAGACAGAAATGAAAAATATGGATGGTATGTCTGAGTCAGAAATCGCGCATAAAGCCAAACAAATTATTGAAGAAAAAGGTCGTATGAGAATTTCTAAATTGATTGATGAAATGGAGAGAGCATATCCTCCTTCAGGGCAAGATGCTGATATTATTACGGGAAGAACAGATACTTATTTTTCTCAAAAAATAAGAAATCTTGTCTCTCATAGAAAATCTGACGATACTATCCACGGTATTTTGAAATATATTCCAGATGAAAATGGAAATAATAACGGTTATATGGATATTATTTAATCACTATATTTGTTTTTATAACCAACAGGGAACCACCGTATTTCTGTTTTCTTTTCTGTTGTTTCTTTGTCCCAAACAAACCATGCATAGGCGGTTGTTCCAGATCCTTTTTTAACTTGTCCTCTTGGGTAAAAGGTTATTCGTTCACTAAAAACCCAAACACGAGTAGGAGGAATGACATTAAAAATTTCTTTCTGTCGTTTAGCACTTTCCAAAAAGGCTAAACGCAGTAAAAAAGCGCATTTTTTTAAAGAAAGTTTGTTTGCATGTAGCACAAAATGCTCTGCACTATTAAAGGGAGGATTTGTAATTATATTATCATACTTTTTCTCTTCTTTTAGGAAATCAATATCTGATATTCCATATCCGTATGAGTATAAATCTGAAGCTATAACAGGATTATATTTTTTTATCACTTCTGCCATTTTGCCATCGCCACAGGCACACTCATAAACACTTCCGTTGAATTTTTCATTTTCCATAAGGGCATATGTTGCCCATTTTGGAGTCGGATAAAAATCTATGCCATTAAAATCCGCATATCTTTTGATAGTGGGTTGAAAAGCACCGTTGATATTATATTTATCGTCCATTATCTGCCTTCATATAAAAAAATACAATTATGATTAAGCCAAAATTTTTCTGAATAACGGAAGATTTTCCCATTCCAACGGAAAGCCCATTTTTTCATAAGAGATATAACGGCATTTTTCGGAATACTCGTCTATAAGCTCTTTCACTTTTAAAGCCCATTGCGTTTTTCCGGAAACATTATTCAGAAAGTAAGACAGTATATAATATATCGGGAAAAGAAGAGCTGCTTTTTCACGGTTTTCCGAAAAGATGTAATTAAATTCCGGATTAAATTTTTTGTTTTTTATATCCGCCGGAATAACACCGTTAACAAAATTATACAGCCGATTGTAATGAGCGCATTTATTCCTTGTCAAGCGCATTACAGCTAACGAATTTTCAAGCTGTTCCGATGAAACCGAAAGTATTTCCGCTATTTTCCTTTTATGAAACGGATTATTCATTAAATTATACATTTTTTCTAAAGAACCGAAAGATTCTAATTCCAAGAGCATCCAAAACGGTAAATCGTCATCACCGTATTTGGCTTTATAGGCTTTTTTAAACTGACAACCGTGAATATTTTTTAAATCTTCATCCTGTTTTCTTTTCCATTCTTTATAGGTGCATTTGATTTCCGTCTTTTGTTTGCGTTTTCCTGTTTTTTTATCTTTTATTTTTTGAACGACGATCCAATCGGAAAAATATTTTTCTTCCAAATACCAAAAAGCCCCTTCTTCAAAAGTAAGTGTTGTGTAATTATTAAAAGCCGCCTTGATCGCAACTTCGCATCGACATAGAGCTTCCATAAACAAATTACGCAACTTTGCATCAAATACATAGATGTTTCTAATATCATTAAAAGAAACAGGAACGGAAAAGTTTTCCGGATTAGAATCATTCTTTTTCAGATATTTATTTTGAAATACAAACCAATAACCGGATAATTTATAATAGCCAACCATTGTCAAATAAAATCTGGCTTGTTCTTCTTGCTCGGAAGATATGTCCATTCCTCTTGAACGCAATAGGTCAATTTGTTCTTCTATTGTTAACGGAGGTTTGGCATATTTATGAATCATTTTTCAAGCCTAAAAAAAATCGCCGTTCCTAATGCCCGTGCAGATTTATCTGACACTAAGGGGGAACGGCTTACTATAGGTAGTATAATATATTACCCGTAGTTATGTCAATGACTTTTATGTTGATAAAACGGAAAAATTAATCAAGTTTAACAGATTTAACGCATGAATTTGATAAAAATATTTGCACTGTTTATTATACACTCCTTATATAAAATTAATTTACTTTTTGACCGCAATTTGAACAGAATGACGATTCTGAAGAAATAAGCGCACCACATTTAGGACAACGGTATTCAGGTCCTTTACTTCCAAGTTTTACATGTTCTCCACACTGCGAACAATACCAATCATCCCATGTAATAGCACATAGCAACCAAATAATTAGCCAAATTCCTCCAGTTAATATGGAAAGTATTGCATGTATTATATGATTACAGCCTTTCTTTTTTGCCAATACTTGTTTTTTACAATGATCACAATAAGCACTTCCAATTGACATAAAACACTCCTTAAAAATATCTTCGGATTAGGTTTATTTTCCACTTATGATTAAGCTCTAACATAAATCAATCAAATGTAAAAATTTTAGATATGTTCTAAATTTTCCCCTTCAATCTATTCAATGCCCGGCGGTCGCGTTTGGTCGGGCGGCCGGAGCCGGCGGCGCGGTATTCAAACGCTTTTTTCGGCGGGGGAGCTAGGTTTTCCGGTTCTTTTGTCTGCTCGTAAAGCGTTTGTGCGACCGGCGCGCCGACACGTTTTTCAACAAAACCCGTCACGCGGACGAAAAACTTCATCGTACCGCGCAAAATTGTTAATTCGTCGCCGATTTTGATGTCCCGACTGCATTTCAGGACTTTTTCATCGTTGACGGAAACGTGTCCGCCTTCGATCAATTCCTGCGCCACCGTCCGCGTTTTCGCAAACCGCGTGAAATACAGCCACTTGTCGATTCTCTGGCAATCCGCCATTATTTTTTCTTCAACGCCGCCAATGCCGCAAACGGGGACGTTTCGTCAATCTTTTCCTCTTTCGGCGCTTTTTTGTGCTTTTTGAACTTCGGCTGAATCATCAGCGTTTCCGTTTCCTTCGTTTCTTCGCCGACCGTAACGGTTTGCGTTTCCTTCGTTACATTAAAGCCCAAGAAACCAAATACTTCCGCCGCTTCATCGCGTTTCAGTCCAGCAATCGACAACAGCTCCAACGGCAGGACTTGCGGTTTTCCTTTGTCCTGACGTGTGATTTCGCGCAGTTTTGATGTAAATCTCTCCATTACATCAACGCGAATTGCCCGCGTTCCGGCCAAAACATAGCCTTGCACCAGATATAAAGCCCAAGGAATGCCTTTTTCAACGGCAAAGGACATTTTACCGTCAATCGCAAAACCGGTCGCATATTGCGTTTTTTCGTTCCAGATCTTCCATAAAATGGCGCAAACGCGCTGAGCTGCCGGTTTCAACAGCATCGGGAAGAAAATATATTCATACCCCATACGCACGCCGGTTTTCGCCAGAATCTTTTTATCCGCTTCATTCAAGCCTTTGACGAGTTCCAGCACTTTTTCGCGCCTGATCGTTCCCAACTGGTCGGCCGCTTGGTACAGAATGCCGCGCACGGAACCGGACGCGCCTTCCTCATCGATCGTTCGCAACGCTTTAAACAACGGCATGATTTTATTGTTCAGGTAAACTTCCAACCAACCGTTCAGGCGGTTTTTCAACTGATCAATATAAGACTGGTCAATATTTTCCTGAACGGTTAAAGAAACAGCGGGGTGCAGAATGTCGCGCCCTTTGACGACTTTGCCCAAAGCCTGCCCTTTCCACAAAATACGCGCATCGTTTTCCAACGTCAGATCGTCCTTTTCGGGATTGAGGATTTCCGCGATTCTGGTTTGAAATTCCGCCTGCAAAGCCTTGTCCGCCGCATTTATCAGAACGCGGTCGGCAAACCTGCCGTTGCCGGTATCAGGCATAAAGCGCAGCCCTTCCAGTTTTCCGATTGTTTGACCTTCGACGGCAACCGTGCCGTCTTCACCGATTTGAGCTTCTAAATCCACTTGTGTTTTCATACCCTTAACCAAAACAGATGTGCGTTTATCCACGAACCGTTGGGAAAGCTTTAAGTGCAAAGCGTCCGAAAGCCTGTCCTCGACAGCCCTAGTTATGTCCCGCCAGTGCGACGACCGGTCGATCCATTCTTTTCTTTGCGCAATATACGTCCAAATTCTGATTCCTGCAATACGTCCCGTAACAACATCGATATCGCCGTTCGTATTATCCAGCGTTTTGACTTGTTTAGCAAACCAATCCTGATCGATTTTCCCCTTGTCCAGTATCATACGGAACAGCTGTCCCGCCAGTTTCGCGTGCGCCTGCGGGGAGACTTTGCGGAAATCGGGAATCTGGCAGATTTCCCATAAAAGCTTGACCCGCGATGGGTGATTTGCCAGCTTTTCAATCCCCGAATCCTGCATCAAGACTTCCAAAACCTGCTGGTCTTCGGCTTTTCGTGCCGTAATCAATCCCGCTTGCGTCGGTCGGACGTTCAGACTGTAAACAAGGGCGTCCAAAGACGTCGTTTTCAAATCGTGATTGCGCCAAAACAGATTTGCCAGATTTTCAAAGCGGTGTTCTTCGATTCTGTCAATCACATCCTGCGTCATCGCCGAGGCTTCCGCCGCCGCGCCGAACGTGCCGTCCGTCATATACCGCCCCGCGCGTCCCGCGATTTGCGCCAGTTCAGCCGCCGACAATGTCCGCATTCTCTGCCCGTCGAACTTCCTTAAAGACGTAAAACAGACGTGCCCGATGTCCATATTCAATCCCATACCGATCGCGTCCGTCGCGACCAGATAATCGACTTCGCCAGACTGAAACATATCGACCTGCGCGTTTCGGGTGCGCGGGCTCAAAGCCCCCATCACGACCGCCGCGCCGCCCTTTTGCCGCCGGATCAGTTCCGCCAGAGCGTAAACATCTTGAACGGAAAAGCCGATGATCGCCGACCTTGCCGGCAGGCGCGTGATTTTCTTGATTCCCGTATAGGTCAGTTTGGAAAACCGCGGCCGCGTTTCGATGACGGTTTCGGGAATCAGCTGCTTTAACAGCGGCTTGATCGTTTCCGCGCCGAGAAACATCGTTTCCCTCATCCCTCTGGCATAAAGCAGTCTGTCCGTAAAGATATGGCCGCGTTCAACATCCGCCGCCATCTGAATTTCGTCAACAGCCAGAAAATCGACCGGCTGTTCCAAAGGCATCGCTTCTACCGTGCAGACATAATAAGACGGATTTTCGGGCAGGATCTTTTCCTCACCCGTAATCAGAGCGACATTGTTTATCCCTTTATGGCGGACGATTTTGTCATAGTTTTCGCGGGCAAGCAGGCGCAAAGGAAAACCGATCATACCGGTTTTATGCGTCATCATTTTTTCGATCGCCAGATACGTCTTGCCCGTGTTTGTCGGGCCGAGCACCGCCGTTATCACAGAATCCGCCATAAAAAATCTTTCTTTAAAAGGGTTGAAATCCGACGTATAAGAACCTAACTAAAACTTCGTTTACGGGAGGTTATACTATGTCAGAAGAAAAAATGCAATTTCAAGCCGAAGTCGGCAAGGTTTTGGATATCGTCGTCAACGCGCTTTATTCGGATACGGACATTTTCCTGCGCGAATTGGTGTCGAACGCTTCGGACGCCTGCGACAAACTGCGCTACGCCGCGATTATGAAACCGGACATCGCCAAAGGGGACGGGGAATTCCAAATCCACATCACGCCCGACAAGGACGCGCACACCCTGACGATTTCCGATAACGGTATCGGTATGAACAAGCAGGATTTAATCAAAGACTTGGGTTCGATCGGACGTTCGGGTTCCGCCGAGTTTCTGAACAATCTGACAGGCGACAAGCAAAAAGACGCGACGATCATCGGTCAGTTCGGCGTCGGCTTCTATTCGGCGTTTATGGTTTCCGATAAGGTCGAAGTCCGCTCCCGCAAAGCCGGCGAGGAAGAAGGCTGGCTGTGGACGTCCAACGGCAAAGGCTCCTTCACGATCACCGAAGAAAAAGACGTCGCCCGCGGCACGAAAATCACGCTGTATCTGAAAGAATCCTCTTACAACTATGCCGAAGCCGCCGAAGTCCGCCGCATCGTCCGGCAGTTTTCCGACCATATTTCCTTCCCCGTGATCATGCACTATATGGGCGAAGCGGAAACGATCAATCTGGCCAGCGCTTTGTGGACGCGCAACAAAGCCGACATCACCGAAGCGCAATACAAGGACTTTTACCGCCATATATCGCACGCTTTCGACGACCCGTGGGACATTTTGCACTACAAGGCGGAAGGCACGATCGAATACACGGCTTTGATGTACATTCCGACAAAAACGCCGTTCGACATCTTCCAACCCAACCGCAACGCGCAAATCCCGCTGTATATCAACCGCGTTTTCATCACCGACCAGGTTCCCGATATGCTGCCGAACTATCTGCGTTTCGTGCAGGGCGTCATCGACACGAAGGAACTGCCTTTGAATGTGTCGCGTGAAATGTTGCAAAAGACCCCCGTTCTGGCAAAGATCAAGACGGGCGTCGTCCGCCGCATTTTAAACGAGCTGAAAAAACGCAGCGAGAACGAAAAAGAATATCTGACGTTCTGGGACGCTTTCGGCGCGGTGTTGAAAGAAGGCATTTTCGAAGACTTCTCGAACCGCGAGGAAATCGCCGAACTGTGCCGTTTTTATTCGACGAACGGCGACGGTTTGACGACGTTGGCGGATTACATTTCCCGTATGAAGGACGGACAGAAGAGCATTTACTACATCACGGGCGACAATCTGGGCGTTTTGCGCAACAACCCGCAGCTGGAAGGCTTTGCTTCCCGCGGAATCGAAGTACTTCTGCTGACCGATCCGATCGACGAATTCTGGCCGCAGAACCTGACTCAATACAAG
>JAFVEJ010000041.1 GCA_017476085.1 Alphaproteobacteria bacterium | reverse complement strand
TGCCCGTACCCGTGCGCGAAAGCCCGACCGAACAGCAGCGTAAAGAGGACGAAACCGCTTTTTGCGAACAGCTTTAAATTTTGAAGAAAGAAAACGACTTGATCGTGATTGATACGGCCGGTTCAGACAGCCATTTATTCCGTTTGGCTCATGCGTCTGCAGATGTCTTGATCACGCCGATTAATGACAGTTTGCTTGATATGGACATATTGGCCAAAATCGAACCTGAAACGCTGACGGTTAAAGCTCCCGGCCATTACGCGCAGACGGTATGGCAGGCCAGGCAAAAAAGAGCTGCCGTCCGCAAACCTCAGATGCGCTGGTTTGTTCTGCGCAATCGCGTGATGCATGTCAGCACCCGCAATGAAAAAATTATTTGGAAACTGTTAAACGCTTTAGGCGAACGAATCAATTTTACGCCGCTGCATGGTTTGGGGGAACGCATCATTTTTCGCGAATTGTTTCTAAAAGGGCTGACCTTGTTGGATATAGGTCAGTCTAAAACCGATGTAAAAATGTCTATGACTCATGTGTCCGCCAGACAGGAGCTGCGTTCGATTTTACATGCAATCGGCGAAGAACCTTCTTCCGATTTTTAATCGGCAGCCCGCATAAAATAACGTGAAAAAAAGCTTGTCTTGACAGAAAGCGTTTGATTGGTAATCCTGTTAGAAAATCTTTAGTTTTTTTATTATCAATTTAGGGGGACCGAATGATTATTAAAAATATTCCGACTGCGCCTTTCGAAGGGCAAAGACCGGGAACCTCCGGTTTACGGAAAAAAGTGACGGTTTTCGAACAGCCGCGTTATCTGGAAAATTTTGTGCAGTCGATTTTTGACAGTTTGGAAGATTATCAGGGAAAAACGCTTGTGATCGGCGGCGACGGCCGTTATTTCAACCGCAAAGCCATTCAGACCATTATTAAAATGGCGGTGGCAAACGGTTTTGGCGAATTGATGATCGGTAAGGGCGGCTTGTTGTCCACGCCGGCGGCTTCCTGCGTGATCCGCAAATATCAGGCGTTCGGCGGCATTATCCTTTCTGCCAGCCATAACCCCGGCGGTCCGACGGAAGATTTCGGAATTAAATACAATATTTCCAACGGCGGTCCCGCGCCTGAAAAAGTAACTGAGGCCATCTACGCCAATACGCAGAAGATTGAAAGCTACAAGATCGCGGATACTCCTGATGTTGATTTGGATATGATCGGTGAAAAGGTCTTGGGCGAAACAAAAATCAGAATCATAGATCCGGTGACGGATTATGCGCAAATGATGTCGAAGCTGTTTGATTTTGATCTGATTCGCCGTTTGTTCGAAGTCGGTCATTTCAAAATGCGTTATGATGCGATGCATGCCGTGACGGGACCATACGCAAAATATATTTTGGAAGATGTGTTGAAAGCCCCGAAAGGAACGGTTGTCAACGGCGATCCGAAGGAAGATTTCGGCGGCGGCCACCCTGATCCGAACTTGGTGCATGCGCGCAAGTTGGTTGAATATATGTTTTCAGATGAAGCTCCCGATTTCGGTGCGGCTTCGGACGGCGACGGCGACCGCAATATGATATTGGGACGCAAATTCTATGTCAACCCGAGCGACAGTTTGGCTGTTATCGTGGCAAATTTCTGGAACGCTCCCGGCTATGATCGGGGCTTGACGGGCGTCGCGCGCTCTATGCCGACGTCTCAGGCGGTTGACCGTGTCGCGCGCGGCATGGGTATGAGCTGTTATGAAACGCCGACCGGCTGGAAATTCTTTGGCAATCTGTTGGATGCAAATAAAGCGACCATCTGCGGCGAAGAAAGCTTCGGCACGGGGTCCAATCATGTTCGCGAAAAAGACGGATTGTGGGCAGTTTTGTATTGGCTGAATATTATAGCCGCCGCGAATATGTCGGTGGAGGAAATCGTCAGAGCGCACTGGAAAAAGTACGGCCGCAACTTCTATTCCCGTCATGACTATGAAGCCGTTGACAGCAAGATCGCCAATGAAATTATGGACAATATGCGCGCGATGGCCGCCGATGCCAAAGGCAGATTCTTTGGCAATTATGAAGTTGAAACCTTTGACGATTTCAAATATGTCGATCCTGTCGATAAAAGCGAAAGCGCTCATCAGGGAATCCGCGTTCTGTTCAAGGACGGTTCAAGAATAGTCTTTCGTTTGTCCGGAACGGGAACGCAGGGCGCAACCATTCGTATTTATATTGAAAAGTACGAACCCAATGTTGCCCGCCATGATGTCGATCCGCAGGAAGCTTTAGCGGAATTGATCGCAATCGCCGAAGAAATTTCAGGCGTGAAGGCCAAGACGGGACGCAAGGCTCCGGATGTCATTACCTGATTTAAAAAAAATAGATTCATCTGTTCTGCGCGCCGCGGATATCCGCGGCGTTGCCGGTTTAACGCTGGATTCGGATACGGCGGAACGGATCGGAAAAGCATTCGGTTCTGTTTTAATTCGGCAGAAAATAAATAGAGTTGTTGTCGGCGGAGACGGGCGCTTGTCCACGCCTAAGTTGTCTCAGGCATTGATAGCGGGATTGCTGTCGTGCGGATTGGAAGTCGTTGACATCGGCTGCTGTCCGACGCCGATGCTTTATTTTGCTTCATTTGTAACGGATCGCTGCGGCGGAGTTATGGTGACTGCTTCGCACAATCCTAAAGAATACAACGGCTTTAAGATGGTAATTGATAAGCGGTCTTTTTGCGGTGAAGAAATTCAAAATTTAGGGCGCATAATTGAACGGGGCGATTTTGAATCTGGAGAAGGCTCTTTAAAAAGCGATCATTTTTTACCGCGTTATGTTGATCGTTTGATACAAGATTTCCAAACCGGCGGAAAAGAATTGACGGTCGTTTGGGACTGCGGCAACGGCACGGCGGGGGTGGTTGTTCCCGAATTGGCAAAGCGTTTGCCGGGACGGCATATTGTGCTGAACGAAAAAGTGGACGGAAATTTTCCCGCGCATGCGCCGGATTCTTCAAGAATTGAAAACTTAACGGAATTAAGGGAAACGGTTCTGAAAGAAAAAGCGGATTTAGGATTGGCTTTTGACGGAGATTCGGACAGGCTGGGCGTGATTGATTCTGAAGGGATTTTACTGGAAACAGATCGTTTGCTGCCGATTTTTGCCGAAGAAATTTTAAGGACTCGGCCGGGGGCGGTTTTTATCGCGGATATCAAATCCAGCAAAACTTTTTCGGAAGAAATCCTTCGTATGGGCGGAAAGCCGTTGATTTGGAAAACGGGACATTCTTTTATTAAAGAAAAAATGCGAGAAACAAACTCTCCTTTAGGCGGAGAAATGAGCGGTCATATCTGCTTCGCGGATAAATATTACGGTTTTGACGATGCGTTGTATGCGGCGATTCGACTGTTGAATATTGCGTCTTGTCGGCAAACGGAGACGCTGCAGGACAGAATACATCAAATTCCAAAAACATTTGCAACGCCGGAAATCAAGATTCCCTGTCCCGATTCGGAAAAACTTGCAGTGATCGACAAAATTAAGGCAAAAGTAAGAGAATTCGGCTTTTTTTGTGATGAAACGGACGGCATTAAGGTTGTTTATCCGTCTTCCGCTTGGGGACTTTTAAGGGCTTCCAATACTTCTCCGTTTTTGATTATGCGTTGCGAAGCTGATACGCCGGAAGAGCTTGAAAGAATAAAAACACAATTATTTCAACAAATAAGATCTATATATCCGATTGAAATGAAATAATTTTTTTTGTTTTTTCGTTTTTGCCACAATTCGCCACAATTCACATCATAATTTTGCCACAATCTATTTATATTCTGAAAATAGCTTAAAAATTTCTGTTCGAACGAGATTCTTTAAGTGCTGGCTGTAAATAATAAGAGTGGAGCTAATCCATCAGAAACGAAAAGCTTAAATGTTCTTATATCCAATGAAAAATCCTCCGGTATCGGGGGATTTTTTTATAGGGGAAAAGGGTAATGACTAAAAAATTGGAAGAAATGACTTTAACGGAATTATGGCTTTTGTTTCCGATAAATTTAGTCGCTCATAATCCGCAATGGTCGTGCTGGTATGCGGAAAAGAAAAACAAGTTAGAGAAACTGTTCAGGGCGAATTCCGTTGATTTTTATCGAATTGAACATATCGGCAGCACGGCGGTGCCGGATATTTTTGCCAAACCGATTATCGATATTCTGATCGAGTTGAATTCGTCGCGGGAAATGCAGAAAGCGAAAACGGTTTTGGTGTCAGCCGGATACAGATGTATGTCCGAAAAGGAAAGCAGGATTTCTTTGAATGACGGTTATACGGAGCGGGGATTTGCAGAACGCGTATTTCATCTGCATTTAAGACTGCGGGGCGATTGTGATGAAATCGCTTTCAGGGATTATCTGATATCCCGTCCCGATGTCGCGGCGGAATATGAACGGTTGAAACGGGATTTGGCCGAACGCTATAAATTCGATCGGGATGCCTATACGGAAGCCAAAACGCCGTTTATTCAGAAATATACCTGTCAGAAGCGATAAATGTTTTTATAAGATAAAAAATTAAATTCTTAAGTTAATTATTCTTCTCTCTTTGATCGGCCGTTCTTCTCATCGGTCGTTGATGACGGAAACGATTTGTTTGCTCATTTCCGGAACGGAAATTTTCAAAACGGCGGTTCTGATTTTTTTTGCGTCGTATTTCCGGCTTTGTGGCGGTTTGAGGGGGAACAGGGGTTTTGATGTAAAAGTCCTCGATCGGCCTATATCCCAGTTTTGTCGTCAGCTTGTTCCAGTTTTCCGGCAGTTCGATTTTGATCGTCGCCGACTGTCCGCCGGGGACGGTCATGATTTTATTGCGGTTCGCATCGCCTGTAACAAGGATATCCGTTTTTCCTTTTTCCATAACGGGAACCGTTTCGATTGTTTGTTTGCCCGTCCATTTCAGCCAAGGGGGTGTGGAGGTTTCCGCCGCGTTTTCCTCCCGCGACAGTTTCCCTCTGATTTTCTGAACCGGCATTTCTTTCGTATCGTATGAACCGCCGGGATTCGCCCAGTATTTGGCGTAGGCGCGTTCGTCCAGAGGGCGGCGGGCGGTTTTGACCAAGGCGTCTTCAAGGCTTTCTTTGCTCGGATAGGTTTGAGCCAGATCGCGCGCGACGGATTCGGTAATCAGAAGGGTCCTGTTCACGAACGGCATTCCGCTGCCCAACCCGAATTGTTCCTTTTCGACCGCGTCCCAAGCCAGCAGTTCCATAATCTTTTCC
>JAFVEJ010000040.1 GCA_017476085.1 Alphaproteobacteria bacterium | reverse complement strand
GTCACTGTTTTTGGAACGGATATATACGGTTATGCCGTTGCTGATATCGTTAAATTCCCCTTCCTGAATCAGTAAATGGGAAATATCATGCTGAATTTTCCAGCGCAGTTCGCGATAGTTGGCGTCGGCATTGGGAACTAATACAAGAGAAATATAAAACCCGAGCAGTGTGAATAAAAAACCGATGACGATGACGGGTTTGGCTAACTGCAAAGGACTCATTCCCGCGGCGCGCAGAATGATCAGTTCCCGATCGGAAATCAGACGATTGTAAGTAAACAGGGCGACAGCAAATAAAGCAATCGGAGAAATAATCGCCAGATATCCGGGAATCAACGTTATCGTCAGTTGAATGAAAAGCCATACGGAAACCTTTGAATTTAAAAGCAAATTAAACAAACGCAAAGATTGAGACAACCACACGATTATCAATAAACCGGTGGTGATAAAAACAAACCCGAACAGCATTTGCTTTAGAATGTACTGAGTGATTATTTTCATAAGGCGGGATTATAGCGTTAATAAAACCTTTCGTCTTCATTTTTTTAAGAATTTCTGAAAAAAAAGCGGATCGGCCATCGGATGGCTTTTTTCAACGGTATTTTTTAATCTGTTGTCCAGAATGTGCGTGTAGATTTGTGTTGTCGCTATGTCCGAATGTCCCAGCATTTGCTGAACCGTTCGTAAATCGGCATCATGGGCGACCAGATGGCTGGCAAAAGAATGGCGGATTACATGCGGGGAAACGCGTTCGGCAGGAATGTCCGCTTTTAATGCCAATTCTTTTAATTCCAGAAAAAAACTTTCGCGGGTCAAATGGCCCGTTTTGCTTGTTGACGGAAAAAGCCAGCGGGAACTGCGGCCTTTGGGAAGAGCCTTTTCCCGTTCGGGAATCCAATCGCGCAAAGCCTGTTTGGCAACGTCTGTCAAAGGAACCATTCTGTCTTTGGAACCTTTGCCGCGCACGATCAAAAAATTTTCTTTGATGTTGGCGACATTTGCCGGCAATGTAACCAATTCGGAAACACGCAGACCGGAAGCATATAAAATTTCCAGCAGAGCGCGCATACGGACGGCTTTTCCTGAAGGGGTAATCTGATCAATGGCGTCAAAAAGCCGATTAATTTCACTTTCGGACAAATACTTGGGCAGAGCGCGTTTCAACCTGGGAGAATCCAACGCTTCGGACGGATTGTCTTTTCTGATTTTTTCCGTATAGAGATATTTATAAAACTCCCGCAGAGCGGATAAACGGCGGGCTTGAGTTTTTTCAGCCATTCCTTTTTGCGCGGTGAAAACCATATATGCGCGCAAATCTTTCAATTCGGCGTTTTCAAAAGTGCGTCGTCGGGAATCCAGAAAAAAGCCGAAATCTTCCAGATCGCGCGTATATGCGGCGACGGTGTTTGCGGCCGCGCCGCGTTCTGCGGTGATTGTTTCGGCAAAAGCCATAATCAGTTCTTTATTCATCGGCAAGCACCGGATTAAGAACGATATCCATAGACTGTGCCGCGATATCGGCCGCCTCCCGGTCCAAACCCGCTTCGGTCAGTAAAGTTAAAGCATTCAGCAGGCCGATATAAGTACCGTTTAATTCCCGTAACGCTTCCAAAACGATATCGCCGACCGGTCTGTTTTGAAGAACGGGCTGCTTTTCCCGATAGGCGAAATCATCTTCGGCGGATTCTTCCTCAAAGGAAGAGTAATGCCATAAATCATCGGGCTGGATCATATCCAATGTTTTAAAAACGAGCATCAGCCGATCAATTCTTGCGATGAATTTTTTATTTGCATTCAGCTGTTTTTCCGCACAAGCCATCATGTTTTCCAAAGCGGGAATAAAAAGATGATCGCTTTTATCCGGTTTTCCCAATTCGGCAAAATACCAACCGTAAGCGGTTGTTTTTGAAACAGGAAAAAGGATTTCAGCTTTTTTCTGCCAGTCAATCGCCTGATCGTACAAACCGGCTAATGTAAAAGCTTCAATCAGTTCCGCGGATTCGGACAGGGTATCCAGATCCGGTTTCAGCGTTTTCAGAATATCTTTGGCGGCTGCTGAAAAGGCATAGGAAATATGCGCCTCTTTTGCGGAAATCAATCCCTGTTTGATAAAATATTGTTTCTTAATGTTATCATCCGGCCTGCTGCTTAATTCGGCAGCCTGCTGAACGTATCGCGCTCGCTTTAATTCGTTTGTCAACGCGGCCTTTTTGAAAGAAGCCTGTTGATAATAAGTGCGCAGCTTCGACGGCGCCAAGATTCCTGATTGAACTAATTCTTCGGCGGCGGCCAAACGTTTTTCAACGGGAATTGTTTCGTCCTGAACAAACATAGTTTTATACCATATTTGTTGCGCGGGGTCTTTTAATTCAGCCAAACTGTGACCGCTTTGACGCCAAACGGCGGCGGTTAAAGGCGTTATCTTGTCGGGAACGGCCGCAAAAGATTTTTTATATAAAAAATGATCTGCGGCGGCGGTGATGAATGAATCGGTTTCCCCTTGCTCTTTGAGCAGATCTAAAATCAGAAAGGTCTTATTTTCTTCATGATTCAATGCGGCGCAAACGGCAGAGAGTTTTTGCCAAAACGAATCTTTACTTTCCCGATCTGTCAAAAAACAGGCGGCCGGCAGATTTTTTATCAGCAAAACGTCGGCATAAATTTTATTTTGAACCTCCGTTCTTGTCTTTTCCGGAATTTTTTGGATCAGCTTATAAACATCGTCGAATTGTCCGAGATCGAACAGAGTTTGCAATTTTAAAGTAATAAACGATTGATCCGTTGTGCCTTGCGGCGGATCGGCGGCAAGTTTTAACAGGTTCAGACGAAGTTCCTCGGCTTTGGCCGGCAGGGCATTGGAAATTTGCGAAAATTTTGACGCAATCAGAGGATAAGCCGTGTCTTTCCAAAGGTTTTCATTCAGAACGTCTTCTTTGTCCGCAATGATGAGACCATAAGCGTTTGTTTCCATTTTTTTCAAAGGAAGCAGTTGAACGGGAGGAACCAGGTAAATTTTGCTCTGCGCAGCCGCCTGACTTGCGCAAAGACAAAGAAGAAATGCAAAAAGCTTATTTTTGAAGCCTGTCATAACTGATTTCTTTTTCAACGGTTGTTTTAGGCACTTGAATGTCATAAACGGCAATGAAAATACCGAATCCGATAACCGCGAACAAAACAGGATAAATATACCACCGCGACTTTTGGCGCATTTTTGATCCTTTCTTTCCAATGTATTAAAAACTTCTTTTCTTATGGCATAATCAAGTTAAAATAACGTTAGAATTTTTTTAACATCAAGGCAAAAGAAAATGTCTGAACCGAAAGACACGCTGCTTCATTTTCCTTATCCGTTGAATCGGACATTGGTTCTGGTCGGTATGATGGGAAGCGGCAAAAGCAGCATCGGCCGGCGGCTGGCCCGCATCTATTCGGTGCCGTTTGTGGACGGCGATCAGGAAATAGAAAAAGCGGGCGGCGGCGATATCTGCTATCTGTTTGAACGGTACGGAGAACAGGATTTCAGAAGAGCCGAAGAACGGATAATGACGCGTCTGTTGAACGGGAAAAAGTGCATTTTGGCTTAGGGCGGCGGCGCTTTTGTATCGGAAACAACCAGAAAAAACATTAAAGAAAAAGCCGTCAGCGTTTTTTTGGACGCGCATGTCGATACGATTATCCGCAATACGGCCGGTCGGACACACAGACCGCTGCTGAATGTGGACGAACCACAGGAAGTTATTCGGGTGCTGCTTGAAAAACGTCGTCCTTTCTATGAAGAAGCCGATCTGCGCATAACGTATAAAGAAGAAACAATGGGGCAGTTGTTGAAAATATTGGTTCGTGAAATCAGCGAATTTGCAAGGAGGAAAAATGGTGCTTGAGGAATTGACACGGATTGACGTGGAGTTAAGCGATAAATCATATCCGATTTATATCGGTTCCGATTTCTTGTCTAATATCGGAACATTGATTGAACCATATACCCGTTCGAAGAAAGTTTTCATTATTACGGATGATCTGGTTGAAGTTTTGTATATGCCTTTGATTTTGCAGGGCCTTGATGACGCCGGATTCGAGCCGTATGTTTTGACCGTGCCTCAGGGGGAATTCAGCAAGACGTTTAAAGAAGCCGAACAATTGCTTGAAAAAATACTGAAAATCGGATGTGACCGGCATTGCGCGATTGTTTCCGTCGGCGGCGGCGTCGTAGGGGATTTGGCCGGTTTTTGTGCTTCGGTTCTGTTGCGCGGCGTTGATTTTATTCAAATTCCGACAACGCTTCTAGCTCAGACGGACAGTTCCGTCGGCGGAAAAACGGGCGTGAATACGACGGCAGGCAAAAATCTGATCGGAACGTTTCATCAACCCAAAGCTGTTTTTATCGATGCGCATACATTAAAAACTCTGGATCCTCAACAGGTTATGGCCGGCTTTGGCGAAGTGGTCAAGTACGGATTGGTTCTTAACGCTGATTTCTGGAATTGGTTGGTTATCAACGGCGAGCGGGTGACCGCGTTGGATGATGAAGCCTGCCGTTATGCGATAGAACAATGCTGCAGAATTAAAGCTGCCGTTGTTGCCGCTGATGAATTTGAAGAAACGGGCCTTCGCGCTTTGCTGAATTACGGGCATACAATCGGCCATGCGATTGAAGGAGTGGCAGGCATGCGCGGTTCTATTCTGCATGGAGAAGCAGTCGCGATCGGTTCTGTTTTGGCAACATGGCTGTCGGCCAATATGCAGTTGTGTGCGTCGGATCTGCCCGAAAAAGTTTCGGCCCAATATGAAAAGTGGGGACTGCCGATACAATTTGATGCCTCTTTAAAAAATTCGGATTTGATTGCTTTTATGAAAAAGGATAAAAAAGCAACGGGAAATCATGTGAATTTTGTATTGTTGGAAGCAATCGGAAGCGGCGTGCTGGCAAATGACATTCCGTTGGAAAATATAGAAAAGCTTTTCAACGAAAAGGGCAGGAAAAAATATGGTTACTCCTTCTACTGATCCGGACCGCGAAGAACTGTATTTTCGGCATGTTGATTATGTCGGTTATCGCCGCGCAGACGGTTTATGGGATATTGAAGGGCGTTTCCTTGATCGGCGGACGGTTGATTGCCCCTGTATGGATCGCGGCGGTATGATTTATGCCGGCGAAACGTTTCATGAAATGCTGCTGACCCTGACGATTGACGATGATATGGTGATTCGTGATTTGACGGTTAAAATTGATAAATATCCGTATAAGCAGTGTCCTGCTGCCGAATCTGTTTTTAAAAATGCGTGCGGATTGCGGATTTGTTCCGGATTTTCTAAAGAATTACGCCGCCGTATTCCGAAAAAACTGTCATGCACGCATATGTTTTCTTTGTTGATCGGAGCTGCCGGAGCCGCCTTTCAAACCATGGCTCAAGTGCGTATGATGAAGTATTGCCGCGGTGTTCAGCCCGATCCGCTGGATACTTGTTTGGCTTGGGACAGTTCCGGAGAAATGGTCAAGCGGGAATGGCCTGATTTTTATCGGGAAAAGGAAACGCAAACCGAAGAAGACAACTGATGGGACGTCGAGCTAAATACGATTTTGTCTTTAATGACCTGACAGGCAAAGCGCCTGTTGCGCCTGAGCATATTTGTGATAAGGAAGGCTGCAATAAAGCGGGTGAATATCGCGCTCCGAAAGATCGAACTTTGTCGGATTATTATTGGTTTTGTTTGGAGCATGTGCAGGAATACAATGCGCAATGGGATTATTACGCCGGTATGACGCCTAATGAAATTGAAGAACAGCTAAAGCAAGACGTTTGTTGGCAGCGTCCGACTTGGAAATTAGGGGAACGCGGCGTTGATCCGTCTATGTTCGCCGATCCGTTTGATTTAAAGGCGGAAGCATTCGGGGCGGAAGAAAAAAATCAGACGGGAACTTTTAAACCGGATGGAACGCATTCATCCGATCCTGCCGTTATTGCCGCGGCTAAAATTTTGGAAATTGATTTTCCTTTGGAATTGGAACGCGTTCGATTGAATTATAAAAGGCTGGCCAAGGTTTATCATCCCGATTCCAACGGCGGCAATAAAGAATTTGAAGAACGGTTTAAAGATATTACTGAAGCTTATCGTTTGATTATGAGCATTTTGCGTGCTTAAAGCTTTTTTGCGCGCACAAGACCGGATTGTATTAAAAAAATCGCAGACAAACGGAAAAAACAAAGCTGTTTTGAGCTGACACAAAATCATCTCGGCAGCCATAGAGTGTTATCGCCGCATAAAAAAATACCCCCTCTTTCGGAGGGGGAAGGGAGAGAAAATATTATAAAATCAGCGTTCACATCCTTTGCGTCCCGCGCTTTTGGAGGCGGCTTGCCGACGCTGTTCTTCTTTAACTTGTTTGAGAACATCGGCGCAATTTGTTTGTGTGCCATCCGCGTGATTAACGGTGACTTTGTCCAATCCGAGCTGTTCGGCCGTACGATGATACTTGGACATATAAGGGATCATCGCCCGCGCAAGCTTTTTCGCCTGCTTTTCACTGATGGAAAGTCGTTCGGGCGTTTCTAATGCTTCGTGATTCGTAAAGAACTGTTTTCCGTCATAATCTTTTCCTAAAGTATCGACGATTAATTTGGAAGAACGATCTTCGGCAAAATACTGCGGTTCCAATTCTTTTTGTTTTTTCAATTCCTTGGCTACGGCCGACATATAATCGACATATGTGTCCGCGTAATGGTTTTTGACCTTCAGGCTGTGCCACGTCAGCAAAGCATCGGCACGCGCTTTGTCCGCGTCGCCCGTTTCTTTGAACGTTTTTTCAAATGCGGTGCTCATCGGCGCATAAGGCGATTTTTGATGCGCTTCCCAGATTTTCGGATTTTTTTCACGCATTTCATGGGCGTACATCACTTCGGCGGCGCAGGCATCCGCTTCAATTTCAAATCCGCTGACCAGGAATGATTTCGGCGTCATTTCCGGCGAAGTCGTTTCCATTTGCGAATCCTGCCATGCATGGCGCACTTCATGAACAAAAGTTACAGCCAAGTCTTCGTCAGACATAGCCGGATTCAGCGCGACTAAATTGTTGTCGGGAGAAAAATAACCGTAATAGTCCATTTTTTCAAAGATCAGCTTGGAACCTTTTTCTTCCAAAAAATCCAGCGTCTGTTTGCCGGTTTTACTTTCGGACAGCATTTTTTTCAGCCGTTCCATTCTTTTCGGCGACTGATCCACATGCTGTTTTTTAAATGCCCTGGCTAAAGGCCGGCCGACATCGTGTCCGCTGGGAAAATAAGAAACATTTCCCGCTGCCATAAATTCCGAATAGCTTTGAACCATTTTTTCCTCCTAAATGAGCTTAAAGGCACTATGGAAGAAAAAAAGTTTTTTGTCAATATTTTTGTACATAATTTTATAAATAAAGTTCTTCCGGCGCATATCCGCGTCCGGCCGTTCCGTTATTCACGACATGAACATATAATTGATAAAGTTTTTGCGCTTTTTGCATGGCAAAACCGATCGCGTCTTTTTGTTCGTTAAATCCCTGCTGCGGATCAATCGGCGGCACCATAATGCGTATAATCGCCGTTTTGCCGTTCTCTTTGAAAGTCATATCATTGTCGATATAAGGCTGATATGGCGGCTGGATTGTGGCTAACGACGTCATCGCGAAAGACAAATCCATAAAGCCTTGCGGCATTTTATGAATAATGCGGATATCCCGCGGAAATTCCTTCGGAGCAAACTCTACCCATGCAGCTTCCGCAGCGCTGCCGGTCGGTTTTTTCATTTCCAGTTCCGGATAATATTGTTTGGTATAAGACTGAATATCGTTGAAAAAGTTGCCGATAATCGTATCTTCAGCCTCACGATAGCCCGCAGGCAGGTTGAAAACGCCGCCCGGAAAAACGCGAAAATCGGATGCGGATGTTTTCTTTTTTTGTGAAAGAGAAGATTGTTCCGCAGGGATTTCCGAAGGAGCAGGCGTTTCTTGTGCAGAAAAAGCCGCCGGACGATTTAGTTCGGTCGGCTGAACAGTCGCGGTCTGCTGCTGCATTTGGCGGCGCATTATTCCCGTGCCTTGTTCAATGGCCTGACGGATCAGCATTTTTTTATACGCCGAGCGTTCTATCGTTACGCTGTGCGATTCGGCGGCCGGTCTGGAAAACCAGTTTTCAATTTCCTCATAACTCAAATAACTGGAAAAATATTCCGACGGTTCCAAACTGGAAAAATAAGCTTGAGGCGAAAATAAACAGGTCAGATATTCATCCCAATAGCCGTCTTCAATGCCTTTTTCTCCAAATTCAAAATAACGCTGAGCCTGCAGATTTTGTTTGGGCTGATCGATTTTGTTTTCGATTAAAATAGCGCATTTTCGAGCGGCCGTCATTTCTTCAAAAACAAATAAAATATCTACCGATCCCAACGGATCCAATGAAGGTGTGTGCCAAGCACCGATTAAACGGTGAAGCTGGCGCGTTCCGTTGTACAGCTTGCTGACCAGCCATTTCCGAAACGGATCGGAAGACAGCATTTCTTCCAATACCAACAGATCCATATCTCTTTCAGCCAACAGCGTAAAGGGAGGAGCGGATAAATCTATCATCTGTTTTCAATCCAACTGAAATATTTTCTGATTCTTTTATATACTGAAGCGGTGTTTTTATCAAATATTAAAAAGTCAGTCCCTTTCCGCCGCGCATAATTTCTTCCGCGCAGTCTGTTCTTTTTCCATCGTTATTCATTAAAACAACCCCGGGTGTTAGAACTGCGGGAGAACGAACACCTTTTCGTCCGATGACAATAACGCGTTTGGCGGCTTCTCCTTCCTTTGTCCAAACGGGAATAAGGCGAATGTCGCCCAATCGGCCGTAAATCAGGGATAATATTTCCGGCAGTCTGTCGGCACGGTTGATCATCGCAAAATATCCTCTGGCCCGCACATAACGTAAGCAGGACGCGATCCATTCTTTCAAAGAACAATCAGATTCTCTGTGGGCTATGTCCCGCATCGGATCGGGAGAAACCTGATCTTCCAGAATAAACGGGGGGTTTGTAATCACCCAATCAAAAGAACCTGTTTCAACTCCGTCTATGTGTTTTGTACTGATATCGGCCGTGAGTACGGACATTTTGCCGCTTAATTCGTTTAGGACAATATTGTTTGCGGCTAAAGCGGTCATTTGCGGTTGAATGTCAATTCCGGTAACGGTTATGTCCGGACAACGGGCAAGCAGACACAGACCGACCGCACCGGTTCCCGTTCCGGCATCCAGTACCTTTTGCCCTTTTTTGGGGAATGCGGCGGCGGCCAATAAAACGGCGTCGCTGGTTGCACGGTAACCGTCAACGGGTTGCCGCAGCTTGATTTTTCCGCCTAAAAAATCATCTGTCGTAAAAGCTTTTTCCATAAAATACCTGTCAAATTTCAAACAGTTTACCTTTTTTGAAAGAAAAAGTAACTTTTTTCTTGCAGAGGCAAAATTTTGTGTTATTCTCGCCACTGTATTGAATGACGTGGGGTTGTAGCTCAGTTGGGAGAGCGCTTGAATGGCATTCAAGAGGTCAGGGGTTCGATTCCCCTCAGCTCCACCATAAAAAAATCCGTCCGAAAGGGCGGTTTTTTTATTGGTTCGATGGTGCGTTTGAAATACTCTTTTTAGCTCTGTTGACAATCTATTAACTGTAAGACGAAACATAGTTTTATATATTTTGCTTTGACGGGATAAAGTGGGATTAAACGGGATATAACGGGATAAAAAGATAAAGAACTTGACATTTTAACAAAAATAATAACAATGTGTTATATCTTGGAGCGTGTTGATTGTAAACCGGCAGGGATTTTTCCCTGCTTTTTTATTGAGGTAAAAATGGCGGTAAGTACAACAACAAATAAAGTGAGTTATATCGGGAACGGGATTGCGGCAAGTTTTGCAATCCCTTTTCCTTTTTTGGAGAATGAGCATTTAAAGGTCTATCAGTTATTGAACGATATTCAAACGGAACGAACGGATTGGACGGTTTCGGGCGGGAATATGGTTTTCGATACGGCACCGGCAAACGATGCTCAAATTGTGATTATGCGCGAAGTGCCTTTGACGCAGGAAACGGACTATCGGGAAAACGAAATTTTGCCTGCCGAAACGTTGGAACGCAACTTCGATAAGCTGACGATGCAGGTGCAGCAGTTGAAAGAGCAAGCCGATCGTGCGGTAACGGTTGATATTTTTGACAACACCGACGCGGCAAGTTTGATCCCGTCAATTCGGCAGGCCGTTTCTGATGCGGCAGAGTATGCCGCCATATCAGAGCAAAATGCGCAAACGGCAAGTGATAAATCCGATACAGCAACAAACAAAGCGGCGGAAGTTTCAAACGCGCTGTTATCAAAAGCGAATACGGATTTATCCAACTGTACGCGTCCATATATTGCGGAAACATACCATAACGGAACGGAATGGTATCGTTTATGGTCGGACGGGTTTATAGAGCAAGGCGGGAAAACGACGTATGTCAATTCAAATACAAGGACGTTGAATCTTTTGAAACCGTTTTCATCCGCGATTTATTCCGTCGTATCGGGACCGATCGGCCTTGTCAGCGCGGGGCCGGTCGTTCTGAAAGTTACGGATCAACAACAGACATATTTTCAATGTGTCGTCGTTGACGGTCAAACATATCAATCTGCCGCCTATTGGGAAGCGAAAGGATATTAAGATGGAAAAGGAATTGCAAAAAATTTCCGCAAATAACGGAGCTTTTTATGCTCAAATGGCCATTTCGGCGAACAATCAAGGAAAGCTTTTAACCGTTGATGAGTATGGAGAGCCGGTTTTGCGGGAGATAAAACCGGAAAAAGATAAATCCGAAGAACAGGATTAACAAAAAGAGGGAAAGGGATAATTATACTCCCTTTCCCGAATTTTTTAACAAAAACTCTTTGATTGCCGGTTTTCGTTTCAAATGATGTTTCATCATTTTATGATTAAATCCGAATGTTATTTTAGATAAGATTTTTTCCTTTATTTCCGTAAAAGCCGAATAGTTTTTCAAATAAAAAACAATATCCTCAAATTCCTTCGGAAAAGTTTCCTTTAAAAAAGAAATCGTTTTTTCATCGTTCCTGTTTAAAGCCGCCAGAGAGATATCAAACAACAGTTTGCCGATTGAAACTTTTTTCGAAACGGAAAACTGTTTTTGAAAGGTTAAATAAAAACGCAGATGGGACGGACCATGTTTGATAAACCAGTCGTCTGTTTTTCCCGCGTCGGTCCACATTCCGTTTCCATGGCGTCTGTAAACGCCCATAACATCGGGCAAAAAGCCGATTTTCCCGATTTGGGCGTGTAACAGATGCATAAACCAGTCTGCGGGCTGAATATCTTTCGGAAGCAGATTCAAAGAATCCTTATGAAACCGCCAGCGATAAAGAACGGAATTTGTCTGAATAAAATTGCCTTTTAAAAGTTCTCTGTATGTCGGTTTCTTTTTATAAAACAATTTGCTTTTTTCCGGAAAAATTTCTTTTGTCGGCGCGTTGTTGTCGTAGCAAACGGCGACCGGATGAAAACAAAGAGAAAAATCGGGATGCGCATCCAGAAAATCGGCTTGCTTCTGCAGCTTCAGCGGATCCGTCCAATAATCGTCCCCTTCGCAGATGGCAACATAAGGCGCGGTCACACGACGATACAAATCATGCGCGTTTTCCGCCGGACCGACATTTTCTTTTCTTAAAACGGGCTTGATGATGTCGGGATATTTTGCGGCGTATTCCGAAACGATTGCGGGAGTTTTATCCGTGCTGGCGTCATCGCCGACCCAGACTTCGAACGGAAAATTCGTTTTTTGCATCACAAAACCGTCAAGGCTCTGCCGGACATACGCCTGATGGTTATACGTTAAACAGATAACGGAAACCTTCATCAGCCCCCTCTTTTAATGTAACCGATTAAAAAGGAAATAACCAGCAGACATAAAAGGCAGGATATCCTATATAATTTTGTTTTGAGTTTAAGCTGTTTTATTCCCTTTAAAAGTTTATCTTCTATTGCCAGAAAAAATCCCGTCATATCGTGCTTCAGGATCGTGCATAAAAACTCGGTATCTTTCTGTTTATAAAAGGTAAAAATTGTATCGTTAAGTATTTCTTTCCGTTGTTTTTCCAACAAAGAATAATACATTCCGCCGTAACGTTCTTCCAGATAATCAAAAAATTTCATCATAGGTTCGAAGCATTTGTGAATACGGTTGGATTTTGACCAGTAGCTGTCTTTGGGACGATAGTAAACGCCCATCACTTTATTGATAAAATGAAGTGTTCCCGTTTCAGCATGAAGTATTTGGTTCAGCACATCACGCGGATCGACGTCTGTCCGGAACAAATCCAGATCTTTTCCGTTTTTGAAACGCCATCTGTACACAAAAGAACACGGCGCGATGGATACGCCTTTTATAATGTCTTCCAAAGTTAAATCGGCTTTTTTGAACGGATTAACCTTCCTGTTATAATATCCGTTCTTTGACGGAATCGGCGAAGGATTCAGCTCGGCTTTTTGGGCTGGATCTTCAAACAAAACCTTAACGGGGTGGCAACAACCGGAAGATTCAGGATGGGCGTCCAGCCAGTCAACCTGTATCTGCAATTTGTTTTCATCCGTCCAGTAATCATCCCCTTCGCAAATGGCGACATATTCCGTCGGGATATTTTTAATCATATCCTGAAAGTTCAGAACTGCCCCCATATTCTTTTCACGCAACAGCGGCTTGATCAAATCGGGATGCTTTTCGGCATATTCCCTGACGATTTCCGGCGTTTTATCCGTGGAAGCATCGTCGGCGACAATGACTTCGAATTTAAAGTTTGTCTTTTGCATAATAAAACCGTTCAACGCGCGCGCGATGAACTTTTCATGATTGTAGGTGGGACACAATACGGTTAATTTTACTTTATCAGATTCCATAGTCTCTTCTTCCTGTCCGTAGTTATCTCTGTTCCAGGTGATTTTTTTATCGGAAACGACTTTTGCGGGATTTCCGGCAATCGTCCGGTTGGTTTCGCAAAACGCTTTTGTAACGACAGAACATGCTCCGACGATACAGTTGTCGGGAATGACTGTCCCTTTTAAAAGAACGCTTCTTGCTCCGACCCAGACATGACTGCCGACGGAAATATCCTTCGGCAGGTTGAGCGGTGCCTTTGTCTGCGCATCCAGAATCTTGTGACCGTCGGATGTGCGGACCAAAATGCCGTGCGAAAACATACAGTCGTTTCCGACGGATATTTTGCGACCTTTTCCGCCGTTCGCGACAAAAACGGTATCAAATTCCGCAGACAAATCCTCACCGATTTCAATGATGCCGCCGTTTTCCACAAACAAAGTAAGCCGGTCAATGATTCTTTTGGTTTGCTTCATCCGGATCATATTGCTGTTGCCGACGACAACCACGTCTAATTTTTTGATCGTATTCGAGACGGGCAGCTCGACATAATTATTATTTCCCGTAACGCTCACGGCAACACCTGATACGGGGGCGGGGTATCGCTTCCCGTCTTTAATAAAAACGACGGTGTTTCCCGTTCCGGTTATATGCAAATGCCCTTTATTTTTCATTGCAGACGGCCAGACCGAATCCCGTTTTTCCGAAACCGTTGCCGCTGTAGAACATATATTTTGTCTCCTTGTCCTTGAAAACCGAACAGTATTCCAGCATTTCGCTGTCCCAGCCTTCCGCCGACAAATCCAGATCGCACAGTTCCGGTTTGCGTTCCCAATGAATGCCGTCTTTTGATTCGGCATAAGTGATCATATAGTGTTGTCCGTCTTTTTCCCGATAGCCGTAAGACCCGCGGGCGGAAAACCACATTTTATACAGTCCGTTTTCTTTAATCACCCACGGACGCCCCAGAGCTTCTCCGGGATACGAACAGTCAACACAGATATCGTCGTTCAGTTCCCAGTTGATTCCGTCCTTGGATTCGGCGTGCTTGATGATGTAGATCGGTTCCGTCTTGCCGTTGATCATGTCCCAACGCAAACAGGAAATATACCACATTTTGAATTCGCCGCCGTCTTTGATGACACAGGGGACGGAAGCGAAAATGGCGTCGTATCTGTTACGGTCGATAATCGCGCCCTTGAAAGCCTTTTTAAACGTATTGCCGCCGTCTTCGCTGATCGCCAGCCCGATGTTCAAAGCGTAAGAAACGGACACGCGTTTGTTCCAACCGACATAATACAGATACTTTGCGCCGTCAACGTCAATGACACAGGACGACGTGATGCCGTTGTCGTCAAAAGTGCCGCGGTCGCCCGGCATTAAAAGCGGCTTGTTCGAAATGTTCAAAATGTTGAACGGATTACCGGCTTCAACGTCCATATAAAACGGATAACTGACCATACCGGTGTTTGTGGAGGTAAAATAGATCCGCCAAACCTTGTCGCTTAAAACATTGACGACGGGAAAACGCGCGTAGGCCGAAAAATCTTCGCCCAAACGCTTGTCTCCGTTGTAAATCAGTCCTTTTTTATTCCAAATCATCTCAAGCTCTCCTTTGATTATTATCCGTTTGTTCCGGCCGTCCGCTTTATTTTCCGCCGCAGACCGCCAGTCCGAACCCCGTTTTTCCGAAACCGTTGCCGCTGTAGAACATATATTTCGTCTCCTTGTCCTTGAAAACGGAACAGTATTGCAGCATTTCGCTGTCCCAGCCGTCTTCCGACAAATCCAGAACATACGGGTCCGGCCTGCGTTCCCAATGAATGCCGTCTTTTGATTCGGCATAAGCGATCATATAACGCTTTTCGTCTGCTTTCTTCCGGCTGTACGCCCCGTAAGCCGAAAACCACATTTTATAAAGCCCGTCTTCTTTAATCACCCACGGGCGTCCCAGCGCTTCTTCGGGATATAAAGACGCAATGCAGATGTCATCGTTTATTTCCCAGTCGATCCCATCCTTTGATTCGGCGTGCTTGATCACGTTGAGCGGCTGCATTCTGCCGTTGACGTCCTGCCAGCGCAGACAGGAGATATACCACATCCTGAAGGTGCCGCCGTCTTTAATGACGCAGGGAACCGTCGTAAAAACGGAATCATACCTGTTGCGGTCGATAATCGCGCCCTTGAAAGCTTTTTTAAACGTATTGCCGCCGTCTTCGCTGATCGCCAGCCCGATATTGACGGCGCATGGAACGGACACACGTTTGTTCCAGCCGACATAGTACAGATACTTTGCGCCGTCAACGTCAACGACACAGGACGACGTGATGCCGCTGTCGTCGAAAGTGCCGCGGTCGCCCGGCATTAAAAGCGGCTTGTTTGAAACATTCAAAATGTTGAACGGATTGCCGGCTTCGACATCCAGATAAAACGGATAACTGACCATACTGTCGCTTGTGGATGAAAAATAAATCCGCCAAACCGTTTCGTTCAAAACGTCAACGACGGGAAAACGCGCGTAGGCCGAAAAATCTTCGCCCAAACGCTTGTCCCCGTTGTAAATCAATCCTTTTTTATCCCAGAACATCTTCCATATCCCAACTTTTCAAAGCGACGGCAGGCGTTTGTTTCGCGGCCAGAACCGATCCGTCGGGAACGCTTTTCGTGACCACC
>JAFVEJ010000005.1 GCA_017476085.1 Alphaproteobacteria bacterium | reverse complement strand
TATTTGCCGACGACGGCAATCGTCGTTTCATGTTCCCATGCGCTGATTGTGGCAACGATCTGTTTCCATTTTTCCAAATCGGGTTCCGGCGCTTTGTCCGACATTTTGAAGTATTTCAAAATCTGGCGGTCAAGTCCTTGTTCGTGGTACTGCAGGGGGATTTTATAAATACTGTCCGCATCCAAAGCGATGATCACGTCTTCGGGGGCAATATTGCAGAACAGACCTATTTTTTTGCGTTCCGATTCCGACAGCATCATTTGAGATCGACACAACAGCAGATTCGGCTGAATCCCGGCTTCAAGCAGCTGTTTGACGGAATGCTGAGTCGGTTTCGTCTTTAACTCTCCCGCCGTCGGAATATAGGGCAGCAGCGTTAAATGCAGAAAAAGGCAGTTTTCGCGTCCGGCGGAAATGGCGAATTGGCGAATCGCTTCCAGAAATAAGGTTCCTTCAATATCGCCGACCGTTCCGCCGATTTCATAAAGGACAAAATCTTCGTCCGACAAATCGGATTCGATAAAACGTTTAATTTCATCAGTCACATGCGGAATGGCCTGAACGGTGGCGCCCAGATATTCGCCGTGGCGTTCTTTCATCAGGACATTGTAATAAATCTTGCCGCCGGAAACGGAATCCGTTTTATGGCAGGGCACATTGATAAAACGTTCATAATGTCCCAAATCCAGGTCGGTTTCCGCACCGTCTTCCGTGACAAAGACTTCGCCATGCTGATAAGGCGACATCGTTCCCGGATCGATGTTCAGGTACGGATCCATTTTGCGCATTCTGACTTTGTAACCTCTGGCCTGCAGCAGTGCGCCGATGGCGGCGGAAGCCATTCCTTTGCCTAAAGAAGACACAACGCCGCCGGTGATAAAAATATATTTTGTCATTTCCTTTTTCCGATTCCAATAACGTTTGAAGCGTATCATATAAAGCCGGCGGAGAATAGCAAGAGATTTTAAGGTGTTTTTAATATTCCCTGTTTAGATTAAAAGAAGCAACACTGAGAAAGGCGAATAATGAAAAAAATATTATTTTCTTTGATTTGTTTAATATTGGCGGCGGCTTTGTCCGGTTGTGTTCACAACGAAAAGATGTATCGTGCGGATACGGAGGGAACAAACGGCACTTCGCCCAGTTTTGCGCAGTTTAACGATATTCCTATTCCTGAAAAGGCAACAATGGATTTAAAATCAACGTTGTTGTTGGGCGGGTCAAGCGCATGGATCGGGCGGTTGGTTTTTTCCGCGCCATATACATTAAACAGTATGTTTGACTTCTATATGTCCGAAATGCCGAAATTCGGATGGAAGGAAGTAACGGTCGTGCGTTCCAAAGTCAGTGTTTTATCTTTTACAAACAATGACAGAGTCGCAACGGTTCAGTTGGAATCGGATATGGTGAACGGAACGATCGTTTCCTTTACGGTTTCTCCCCGTTCTAAAGCACAGACTGCAAAGTAAATCCGTTTATAATCCTCTGTAAAAACAGGAACGATTATTCGTATGGCAGGCGGCTCCCGTCTGATCAATCAACGCTAATAACGTATCGCCGTCACAATCGATTCGCAATTCCATCAGTTTTTGTGTATGGCCGGATGTTTCTCCTTTTCGCCATAGTTGTTGCCGGGATCTGGAAAAATAACACATCCGATTGGTTCGGATGGTTTCTTTTAACGCTTCTTCATTCATCCAGGCCATCATTAAAACTTCTCCCGAATCAAACTGCTGCGCAATAACGGGAACCAAGCCGTCATGATTGAAACGAACGTTTCCGATAAAGTCTTCGACAGAAATTTTTTGCATATTTCCTCTCTGTATATAAAAAAATATAAAGCTTTTTAATCTCAGACGGTATAAAAGAAAAGAGAATTAATCATTACAGGTGAACGGACAGATGGAAAACACGAATATTGAAGAATTGCGCCGGCAAATAGATACGGTCGATGATCAAATGCATGATTTATTGATGCGGCGCGTCAGTTTGGCTGAACAGATCGGACGGTTAAAAGCCGAAGAAACAGGGCAGAAACCATCTTTCGCAATGCGCACCAAACGCGAAATAGAAATTATGCGCCGATTATGGAACAGGCATAAAGGCGGGATGGATAAATATGTGATGATTCGCATTTGGCGTGAAATCATCAGCGCTTGCGTTGCGCTGCAGTCGCCTGTAACGATAGCTGTTTTTATGCCGGAACGCGGTATGGGAAATCTTGAAATCGCCAGAGATTATTTTGGTACTTATACGCCGATGCTGTCCTGCAGGTCAGTCAATCTTGTTTTGAAAGAATTGACTCAAGGCGAAGCAAACGTGGCGATTTTATCTTTAAATGATGATAAACAGACATGTTGGTGGTATTCCGTGGCACAGGAATACAAGCGTTCCGTCAACATTTTTTTAAAATTGCCTTTGGTCGGAGATCACAGACATGGGGACGGTCGGTCCGTTTATGCTCTGAGCAAGCAGCCGTTTGAAGAAACCGGTGAAGATAAAACGCTTTTAGTCGCGGAAACGGACGGTACGTTAAGTCTCAGCACGCTGGATTTGGTTCTTAAAGCCGGCGGAATAGCAACAAACGCGATTTGCGATTCTTATATGCCGGATATGATGCGTAAAGCGTATCTGTTTGAAGTCGAGGGATATTTATCCGATAAGGATAAACGGTTGAGCACCGTTGTTGAAAAAGAAAACGGCAAGATTACAATGCTGCGCGTTATCGGCGGATATCCGATGGCGTTTTTTTAAAGGAAAGAAAATGAAAAATTATCCTGTTCCGGCTCATTTGAGCGTGCTGTCTTTAAAACCCTATGTCGGCGGTTCTTCAAGTATTGAAGGAAAAGACCGTGTGATTAAGTTGTCTTCCAATGAAAGCGCCTTCGGAACAAATCCCGTCGCCGTTGAGGCATGCCGCACCTTTGCCGATCGGTTGTTTCGTTATCCCGACGGCGGGGCGACGGCGCTGCGTCAGGCGATTGCAGACACTTACGGGCTGGATGCGGACAGAATTGTTTGCGGCAACGGGTCGGATGAATTGATCGGTTTGCTTTGTCATGCCTATTTGGGGGCGCAGGACGAGGTCGTTATCACACAATACGCTTTTTCAATGTATCGGCTGTATGCGATCGGCTGCGGCGCTTGTCCTGTTACCGTTCCCGAAAAAGATTTTAAAGTCGATTTGCAGGCCATTTTTAAAGTGGTGACTTCCAAAACTAAAATGATTTTTATCGCTAATCCGGGAAATCCGACGGGAACATATTTGCCGATTGAAGAGTTAAGGTCATTTTGTCACAAGCTGCCGGAAAATATTATGGTGGTGATTGATGCCGCTTATGCGGAATTTGTCGGCAGGGATGACTACAGCGCCGGCGCGGATTTGGTTGATGAATTTCCGAATGTTGTCATGCTTCGCACTTTTTCCAAAATTTACGGTTTGGGCGGTGTTCGTTTGGGATGGAGCTATGCGTCCAAAGAAATTACGGATGTGCTGAACCGTATCCGCGGGCCGTTTAATGTCAATGCCGTTGCGCAGGTTGCCGGCGTTGCTGCATTAAGGGACAAGGGATTCGTGAAAAAAGCGTTTGAACACAATCAGAAATGGCTGAACCGATTGCCTCGGGAATTGGAAGCAATCGGACTGAAAATGACACCCTCGGTAACGAACTTCGTTTTGGTTCATTTTCCGAAGGCCTCCGAAAAGTCTGCGGAAAAAGCGGATTTATTTTTGCAAAGCCGCGGTATTATCGTGCGCAGAGTGCTTTCTTACGG
Organism: Alphaproteobacteria bacterium; assembly: GCA_017476085.1. The sequence goes on along the minus strand of JAFVEJ010000005.1, from coordinate 2,020 downwards.
ATTGCCGGATGCTTTGCGTATTACGATCGGCACGGACGAAGAGATGGAGGAAGTCCTGTCGGCTTTAAAAGATTTTATGACAAACTGAGATTTATTCTTTACCGCTGTAAAGCAAAACTTGTCCGATATAAATTTTATCGGCCTGGATGCTGAAAGAAGCGGTTAAAGACGGAATCTTTTCATTTTTTTCCGTTTTAACCTGTTCGCCTAAAACGACTTTGGCAACGGATACGTCGCGCGGCCGCAAATAATCCCCTTTTTGCAGCATATCCAGCAATTCGAAAAAACCTTGAGTTTTCGCAACGCCGGCTCCGATCGGTTCAAAGGAATTGTTGACGCCGAACGTTCCCGTCAATGAAGCGCCGAACGGCGGCCATAAAATTTCTCCGTTCTGAATTTCAATCGTTCCGCTGCTGTCCAGCCAGCTTTTAAAAAAAGATTTTGCATCATTGAGAACAACGCCGGATAAAAGTCCTTTAAGTTCGACGGTCTGCAGCATCGGCGGCAAATGTTGACTCATATAAGCGGGCAGATGAACGGCATCAGAACGGAAAGAAAAACGCATGGCGTTTTGTTCTTGTTTCTCTTTTTTTTCAAACACATGCTCAGCCGTCAACAGCAGGTCGGAAATAAAAAAGCCTTCCATGGATTTCGGGGAAGCCGTCTGCACTTGTTTAAGACTGAGACTGAGAGCTAACGGTTCCTTTTTGTAGGGTAAGCGCAGTTTAATATCGCCCTGCCCGACGATCAGGCGGATATCGCCGATGGTTTTTGTTGTTAAAGAGTGCGTGCCGTTGATTTTCAAAGTTACGTTTCGCGGCGTAAAAGGTGTGCTGGTAATGGTGATGCGACCTGTTTTTAAAGTCCAGCCGCCCATTTTTTCCGGCGCCGTAACAACCAGATCGTCCAAATTCAATCCGCTTTTGAAAGCAAGGTAAGAGGAGGGGGCATGATAGGATATTCCAAAGCCGTCCTGTCCTAAGTCTTTTAAAGTATTATATAAGCCTTGACGTAAAAGACGTTCCCCCTGAACGCACAGACTGAGGTAAATCAAGACAAAAGCGCAGCATAAATAAATCAGCCCTTTTTTACTGGAAAAGGCGCTGATGATCTGTTTCATTAAAGATTCTTCGGGAATATCTTCTTTTTTTGTTTGCGGCTGTAAATGCGGAAGCTTGCTGGTATCGAGCATGGAAAAATCGCGTCAGTTGTTGATAATCACTTTTATATACTATACATTTTCGCTTCATGTGTAATATTTTTTTGCGGAGGAAAATTTTATGACTGTAGAAACGGTTGTTTTTGATTTTGGCGGTGTTTTAATTGATTGGAACCCTCGCTATCTGTTCCGCAAAATATTTCAGAATGAACAGGAAATGGAATATTTTCTGACTCATATTTGTTCTCCGCAATGGAATTTTTCTTTGGATAAAGGCAAGCCGTTCCGACAAGGCGTGGAAGAACTTACGGCTGTTTATCCTCAATACGCCGAACAAATCAGATTGTATGATACCGGTTGGGAGCAAATGTGCGGCGATGTCATTCAGGGCAGTGTTGATTTGCTTTATCGGCTGAAAAAACATTATCCGCTGTACGGGTTGACAAATTGGTCGGAAGAAAAATTCGCGCTGACGTATCCGAAGCATGATTTTTTTAAACTGTTCGACGGGATCGTTATTTCCGGCGTTGAAAAAGAAGCCAAACCTGAACCGCGGTTATTTGAAATATTGACGGAACGCTATCATTTGACGCCTGAAAAGACGGTATTTACGGATGATTCCGCAGCAAATATCAAAACGGCTGAAAGTCTCGGTTTTCAGGCGATTCGTTTTGAAACGCCCGAAAAACTGGAACAGGCCCTGAAGGAAAAAGGCGTTCTTTTTGATTAAACCAGACTGACGGTTTCGCTTACGGGGTCAATTTGCGCTAAAGCTCCGTAAGGCAGGCAGCAAATGGGATCTGTATGCCCGAAATCCATTCGGGTGACAATCGGGATATCCAGTCCGGCTTCTTCATGGAC
>JAFVEJ010000039.1 GCA_017476085.1 Alphaproteobacteria bacterium | reverse complement strand
GAATGCGGAAAGAAAAATTGTGTCCGCCATACCAATCCGGACGGTATGCCGTTACGGCGGAAACGATCTTCATTTTTTCCTCCCATTCCTTTTCCAGACCGAACAAGACGGCGTAGGGCAGCAAGGATTCCATTTTGTTAAAATCGACCTCTTTGGGCAAAGTCGGTTCAACGGCTTTCAAAAACATCTTGATGCCGTCCAGATGGGCGATGACCTGCATTCCTTCGTATGTCGGACGGATGATCAAAAAAGAGTACACCATTAACCCAAGACACGAGAAAAGATAAAACGTAAGTATGTGTGCTGAATCGGTCATCTCGCTTGCAGCGCCAAGAGTCATGCCGCATAAGTGGACGGATACAAAAATCAGACCGAAAAATGCAGAAAAGGAAAACTTTCCGGTTGAAAGCGTTGCAACGATTTTTTTTCCGAAAGAGACGAAAAAAATCAAATAAAACCCCATAATCAGAGCAAGATGAAGCTCGTCGTCCAGAAAACACAATCCGGCGGTCAGAGCTGCCGTCAGCAGACATCCCAAAACAAGCCAGAGCGTATTTTGAGTGAAATATTTCTCTCCGGCTTTGTTTTTCAAAAAGGTTTCGAATGTTTTCATAAAGATTTTCATTGAAGGATTGTATTTTTTTGTCAGCGTAATCGGGATGTTCAGGTTATGGTCGATTATTTTTTCTTCGCCGGTTTGAGCCGTGCGCTGTTTGGAAATCCGGAGCGTGTCCGCTCCCGTATCTTCCAGTTTCAAAAAACCGGAAATGCCGCTTTGCAGAAAAGCGGCCGATACACAATCTGGCGCGTTATGACCGTAGGCGTATATCCAGCCCGCCTGAGCCGGCGTTAAATCCGGCAAACCGCGATATCTGGGGACAATGGCGTCTTTTTCCGGATCCCGTCCGTACAAATACCATGTGACAAGCATGTACCCCCCTAAAATCAAAGCGGCGTATTCCACGCCTTTTTCGATGGGGAAAGCCGGTGCGCGCGTTACATCGACAAAGCCTTTGTCAAATCCGACGGCGACGGTTAATCCTTCACCTTTATTCAGATATAGGGCGGAGAAAACGCCTGTGTCGAGATTGTAGTTACTTGGTGTTTTGGAACCGGCCGATCCGGTATATCCGGCATGCTGAATTTCTTTTGCCCCCTGCGGCAGGATAACTTTCGCCGAAACGCGTTCTATCGGGAAATTCCATTCGTTTCCCGTGACGTTCCAATAAATTTCATCATAATTTTCAAAACCTAAAACAACGTTGCTTGCCCGGTATGTGATTTCAAAAGTATATAATCCGTTTCGGGGCAGAAAATTATCGTTTCCCGTGTTGATTCTGTAGAATCTGCCGGCGTTTTCCGTGAAAAACGGTTCTTTTTCGCCGTCGCGTTTAACGGAAATGACGGAATAACGCACGCCTTTTGTTTTGAGCAGATCGCGATAAATTCCCCGTCTGATTTGCTTTCCTTCGCGATTGACGGTGATTTTTTCGGTGACAATAACGGAACCGTCCGTTTGTACCCGAATATCCGAATGGAAATCTTTGATCGTTTCCAAAGCGAAGGTCGGCAGGGCAAAAACAGAAAACAGAAGGATGAAAAAAAGCTTTTGCATTAAAAAGTAACCTTAACGTTCTGCTTCTCGGTTTCGTCGATATCGAAAAATTCTCGTTTTTCAAAGCCATATTTGCGCGCAATAATATTTGACGGGAAAGAATCAACGGCCGTATTCAAATTGCGAACGGTCGCGTTGTAATATCTTCTGGCGTTTTGCAGATCGTCTTCCACCGTATTCAAAGAGTGCTGCAATTCAATGAAGGTCGTATTGGCTTTTAAATCGGGATAGTTTTCACTTAAAGCAAATAAGGATTTGATTGTTTGTGATAAAGCGTTTTCCGCAGCCGCTTTTTCCGCAGGCGCTTGAATGCTCATCGCCTGGTTGCGTTTTTCAATGACCTTTTCAAGCGTCGCTTGTTCATGGGCGGCATATCCTTTGACACAGTTGACCAGATTGGGAATCAGATCGTAACGGCGTTTCAGTTGGACGGAAATGCCGCTCCATCCCTCTTCGGCTTGGTTTTTTAAACGAACAAGACGATTGTAAATCGAAATGACATAGAATAAAACGATGACAACGCATGTCAGAACAACGAAAAAGGGACTCATAATTTATATCCTTGCTGAAAATACAACTGCTGAAAGTATAGCAATATATTGATTGAAAATCAAGGAGTTTGGAACGGCAAACTTGCAAAACGGGAGCGTTTATGCAAAAGTGACGCAAAGCATTTTACAAAGGAAAAATAATGATAGTCATAGACGATTCTTTATGCGTTTTATCGGGGGCCGCGTTAGGGGTGTTGTCTTGCGCGGCGGATGTGTTCGACAGTTCCGCGGAACAGCTGAAAGAGTTTGACAGTTTGATTTTCAAGTTGGAAAGCCGTTATTCCGATTTGCCTTTGGTCGCGCAAAATCCGCATGTCGCCGCAACCCGCGCGGCCTATAAAGTTTTGGGCAAAGACCCGTCCAAATACCGCAATTCCGCCGAAGCGATGCTGCGCCGCATTGCCAAGAAAAACGGGCTGTATCGTGTCAATAACGCGGTGGATGTCAATAATATGATCTCGGTTGAATCAGGGTATTCGTTAGGCTCTTACGATCTGGCGGCCATTCGGGGGAAAATCGTTTGGAAACGGTCTCCGGACGGGGAAAAGTATCAGGGCATCGGCAAAGACGTCTTAAATATCGAACATTTGCCCGCTCTATACGACGATCTGGGAATTTTCGGCAATCCGACCAGCGACAGCCGTCGAACAATGATCGAAAACGGGCAGAGTAAACGGCTGCTGTATGTGATTTACGCTTTTGACGACGCGGACAATCTGCCGTATTGGTTGGATAAAATGGCGGTGTTGCTGGAAAAGTACTGCGCCGCGAAAATCGAAACGACGCAAATCATCAAAGTTTAAGCTTCACAAGCGCATACACGGCAGAACCCGCAGCCGTTGCAGATCATACGGCCGCCGCATTCCGCACAGCATGGCTTGTAGCGTTTTTGGTACGGCGGCGTGTCAAACAAAGAAATTTGTCCGCCCGTCAGATTGAATTTTAAAGGTTTTCCCTCGTGCTGCAAGCCGGATTTAAAAGCCTGAACGCTTTGCAGGCGTTTGGAGGGCAGACGGTACGTTTTGCCGTCTTTGACAAAGACCGTTCCCGTTTCCATAAAGCAGAACCGCGTGTTTGTCGCGACGCATTCGTCATACAGATTTTTGACCCATTCATAATGCAGAGGGCGGCTGCCATCGTAGTTTTCCCCGCCAGTAACGACTTGTTCGATTTGCCCGTTTGACAACCATTTTTTCAAGCTGACGGAACCGATAAACGGCGCGACGAAAACGCCTTTGTGCTTAAAGGGCAACGATAACAGCAACGACATCCTTTCATCGGCTCTTTTTTGGTTTTCGCATGTAACGTTGAAAAACACGTTTTCCCATCCGTCACCCCAATTTTCCGGCAGACAGGCTGCAACCCGTTCCGGCCGTTTTGTCAGCAGGAAAAAAATAATATCGGGACGCCGACGGATAATTTCCCAGGCTTTCGGACGCCAGATGTCCGCCTGTTCCAAAAAGAAGTCCGATGTCATACAGACACGAACCATCTCGCCCGAACGGATTTTATATTGTCCCGATTTGTCCCGCTGTAAGGGGTAATCAAAATTGTTTTGATCTTTATAAATATAATTCTTT
>JAFVEJ010000038.1 GCA_017476085.1 Alphaproteobacteria bacterium | reverse complement strand
TTGACGTCTCTTTAATGGCTGACGCCTGTCAACAGATTTGTCCTCGCTTCGCTCCGACACCTTCACTGTCGCTCCGGTTCGAGTCTGCCGCATTCGACTTATCCGTCCTCCTTTTGCGTTCAATGCCTGTTCAAACAGAAAACACGTCTTTTTTTTTATATCATCTTACGCAGAAGTCAACTAAAACTTTTTTTCTTTGCTTGACCAGTCTTGATCTTCGAGATTAAAATAAAGGAAATTTTCATAAAGAGGTTCTTATGCCGACTACAAAAAAATCCTTTTCTTACGCTGCGATTGTTAAAAATCTTCCTTTTATTGCATTTATACGAACAAAAACGGCAGAAGGAAAATTTTCTTATGAATTTCCTGCCGCACAGGACAGAGAAGCTTTGGATTTTTCGCCATTTAACGAAATTCTGACCGATACGGACGGATGTTTGGACATTGTGTGCTGGGAAGACAGGGAAAAACTGGCGGCTGCAATAGCAAAATCCGAACTAGAAATGAAGCCTTCCGATGAAAATTTCTGTGTTGTTCTGCCTTCAGGAGAAAAACGTTGGCTGACCGGTTCAGCTTTTCCTCAAAAGCAAAAAAACGGCGACATCGTTTGGAAAGGGTTATGGCAGGACGTTACACAGGAAAAGAAAAAAGATTATTTCAACTCATTGGTACTGCAAAGTGTGCGCGAAGGAGTTGTTGCTTTTGATCGGCAAGGACGGATTTTATCGTTCTCACCTTCTTTAATCCATATTTTATCTTGCTCTTCCGACGAAGTTGCGGAAAAAACAATTTTTTCTCTGCTGCCGCCGGATGCTTCCGAAACACTGCAACAGTATATGCTTCTTTCGACCTTGAAAGAAAAAATATCCATTCATGTTTCCCTGCCAAAGGACGGAAAAACGCCTCTCTTCTTAGAAATAGAGATGATGCAGAAAGATTCATTCTTTGTTTGTGTGTTCCGGGATGTAACCGAATTTCATAAAAGAGAGCAAGAACTGCTGTATTTGGCTTACCATGATGTAAATACGGGCGTTGAAAATTATACTTATTTGAAAGACACTTTTACCGAGGCATTGGATCAGGCAAAAGTTTCACAGACCCAAATAGCCGTTCTGTCGATTGCATTAGACAGTTTGGGACAATTAAACGCCATAGCGGATCAAAACATAAATGCCCATGCTGTCGCGGCAATGGCCGACCGCATTCGATCCTGCTTATCCCAAAACGATTACTTGGCACAAATCGGCGATTACCGTTTCGTCGTTTTAATGACCGGTTTGGAATTTACAATGGAGGTCGAAAGAAAAATCGAAGCAATTTTGCGCAGTTTTGACCGTTCCATTTTTATCGATGAACTTGAATTTGATCTTAGCATCAGCGTCGGTGTTTGTTTCTGTCCGCAGGACGGCGAAGTATTAGAGGATTTGATTTCCCGCTCAAATCTGGCTTTGGAAAAAATTGATTCCGACGAACGAAGCGCCATGCATATCTATAACAGCGATTTGTCGATGAAAGCGGCAATTAATATCAATATGCGCCGCAATTTGAAAAAAGCGATTGAAAACGATGAAATCAAAGCCTTTTTCCAGCCGCAGGTCGATATTAAAACCGGTCAGATCATCGGATTGGAAGCATTGGCGCGCTGGATAACGGCCGAAGGAGCCATTATCCCTCCGGCTGAATTTATTTCCGAAGCGGAAGAATACGGACTGATTGATGCGTTGACCGAAGTTATTTTGGATCAGGCATGCCAATGGAATCAAAAATGGTATTCTATGGGGCTGTGCCGCGTCCCCGTGGCCGTGAATATTTCCGGCCGTCAGTTTCACAATGAAACGCAGCTGCTCGGTTTGGTTGACAACGCTTTGAACAACAGCGGATTGCCGCCGTATTTGTTGGAACTGGAACTGACGGAAAGTTCGGCTATGTATGATCCGGAAAACGCGCAAAGAATTATTCAGACGTTATTGGACAACAATGTCAAATGCGCTTTGGACGATTTCGGAACGGGATATTCTTCTCTGAGTGTTCTGCGCAGTTTCCCCTTAAAGAAACTGAAAATCGACCGCTCTTTTGTCTTGGAATTAAACGAACGCAAAAATTTAGAAATTGTCCGAGCCACCATTGTCATGGCGCATGCTTTAAATTTGTCCGTTTTGGCAGAAGGGGTTGAAAATCGGAAAAACTTTGAAATTTTAAAAGATTTGGGCTGCGATATCATTCAAGGATATTTATTTTCGCTTCCGTTATCTCCGGAACATACGGAATTATTGCTGATGCGTTGGGACGCGGACGGAGCGGCGATGGGAACAGTCTTTTAACAACAGAAAGGAGCTTTAAAAGCTCCTTTTTTAAACAGAACCTTCAGCCAACAAACTTAATTCCAACCATTTGGTTTCTTTTTCATTCCGCAGTGTTTGGGCTTTTTCCAAAGCGGCTGCCGTTTGTTCAAACTCAGCTGCCGAACGAGAATACAAATCAGGTTCGGACAGTTTTGTTTCCAGCATTTTAATTTGGTTTTCCAACGCTTCTATTTCATCGGGCAGCGTTTCGAGCAGCCGTTTGTCTTTATAAGACAGGCGCGGCGGCTGATCGAGAACCGATCGAACGGGACGTTCTTTCTTTTCAATCTGTTTGACGGCCGGTTTGGCTTTTTGCTCTTTTTCCTTGATTTTTGCCAACATATTTGTGCAAGAATCAATGTATTCGACAACGCTGCCGTCACCGGCCATATACAAAAGAGACGTCGCCGTATTATCCAAAAAGTCGCGGTCATGACTGACGATCAGGACGGTTCCTTTATAATTTGCAAGGGCTTCCTGCAATAAATCAAGCGTGTCCATATCCAGATCGTTGGTCGGTTCGTCCAGTACCAGCAAATTGGAAGGTTTGGCCAATTCCCGGGCAAGCAGAAGCCTGTTCTTTTCACCGCCGGACAAAACGGAAACAGGGGTATCCGCTTG
>JAFVEJ010000037.1 GCA_017476085.1 Alphaproteobacteria bacterium | reverse complement strand
TGCGCCGGCCAACAAAGCGAACATCACCCACACGGGATGAAGCCTGACTTTTTCCCCGACCAATTTCGGCGTTAAAACATTGCCTTCCAGCATCTGTCCCAAAAAGAAAACGACAATAATAGCGACAGGATGTTTCCAATCATTAAATTGAACAATCGACAGTCCGACGCTGGTTACAAATCCGATTATCGAACCGGCATACGGAATAAACGACAAAATACCTATTCCCAAACCGATCAACAGTCCCAAATCCAACCCGCAAAGGGTCAGTCCGACAGCATAAAAAACGCCAAGGCATAAACAAACCGTCGCTTGTCCGCGCACAAAACCGGAAATAATATCGTTCATTTCGGACAAAAGCTTTCTGATCGTTCGAGCCTCTTCTCTGGGCAGCAACCCTTTAATAACGTCACAAAACTTATTCCAATCGCGCAATAAATAAAAAGCGACAACCGGCGTAATCAGCAAAACCGATATCAGGTTGATAAAGGCCATACTGCCGGACAAAACTTTTTTAACCGTTCCCAGCAACAACTTCATTCCGCCCGACAGGTGTTCGGAAATCGTTTGCTGCAAACTGTCCGTCTGATTCGGAAACATTCTTTTCAATTCCGTAACATACGGTTCTATCTTTGCCCACAACAAACCGACATAAACAGGCAAATTAGACAGGAAAAGACCGAGCTGTTTTTGCACGATCGGAACAATGATAAAAAAGCATAACAATAAAACGAGAATCAAAAAGGCACACACGACAGACAAAGCGACCGTTCTGGAACGCGTTTTCTTTTGCAAAAAAGAGGTGACGGGATCCAGGAAATAAGCGATTGCGATTCCCGCCACAAACGGCAACAACACATCACGCAAAATATAAACGCCGATAAAGAAGAAGATGGACGCCACTCCCCAAATCCATAGTTTTTGCACGTTTGACATCACCAAACTCCATTCAATCCGTTAATAAAGAGCGGTCTTATTTTTCCTGAACCGCCGGCATCATTGTTTGTTCCGTTTTATCCGACGCGGTCGTTTGTTCTCCGAACGGCAGATAAGACATTTGTTCAGCAGATGTTAATTTAAACACTCCGGAGGGCAAAACCGTCAAAGACAGCATCCGTTTATTCATTTCTTTCTGCAGTCTTTCCAAACTTTCAGCGAAAAAGACCGTCAGCTGCAAAACGCCGGATCTTGCCGCCTGCAAATAATATGAGCTGATTAAAGGGATTCTGTCCAACCGCTCTTTAATCATTTCCCACTGTTTCAAATCGGAAACCGGCACCATTGCGACCAAAGAAGCGGCTTCGTTGAATTGAACCATTTGTTCGTTCTTCCAAACGCTTTCCAAATGATCAACCACTTTTTTAACGGCACGGGCAAACGTGGTCGATGTATTTTTAACCAACGGAACCGAAAATGAAAAATTCCGGATTTCGGAAGCGGTTGCTTCGTCCATAGCGAGGCCTTTAACCGTAAAAGTTTGGCCGTTGCGAACCAACTCCACAATCACAATGCCTTCAGCTTCATAGCGTTTAGCCAATTCCTGAGCCGAAGTCAGATCGCCGCGCAAAATTTGATCAACACCCAAAGTTTGCGTATCGGATAATTCGCCCAACGGAACGAATAAAGGAATCATATAACTTTCCGTTGTCCGGTTAATCCATGCGCGCAGCCATGCGTTTTCCTCTTCCCATAAAATGGGGTTGGCCGAAGCGGAACGCTTATAAAGCGGCAAAATCAGCAACGGCTTGCCGGAAGTTCTGACATACGGCACATTATTTTGCCGCAGCAGCTCCCGCACGGCTTCCGGATTAAATCGAACCTCCAAAGACGCCATATAGCGCACGGTTGAGGTTTTTTCATTGGAAACGCTGATATCCTGAACAAAATTCAAAATATCGTCAGGAACCAACTCCGGCAGTTGTTCGGCAACATAAGACGGCGTCATACGTTCCATAACGACCATCAATGCCCTTTTTTGCCCGTCCTGCATAGCTTGTTCGCGAGCAACGGCAGCATTTTCGGCCGTCACGTCAATTTGAATCCCACCGGCGGAAAACATTTTGGAATCGACGGCAGCCGCCTGCGTTTGGCCGACAAACAAGCCATTGAAAAACAATGTCGTCAAAACGGCACACCAGCGGAAAAATTTCATTTTCATTTCAGGCGGCTCCCGTCAACTTTAACTATCCTACGATTTCACATTCGGAAAAGAAGAATCCTATTTCACGCGCGGCATTTTCTTCCGAATCCGAACCATGAACGGAGTTTTCGCCCATAGATACCGCAAACATTTTCCGGATTGTTCCTTCCGCGGCTTTTTCCGGAT
>JAFVEJ010000036.1 GCA_017476085.1 Alphaproteobacteria bacterium | reverse complement strand
TTCTTCTTGATCAAAATTGATCCGTTCTTTTTCAACGACATGCTTTGTGAAGCTGACGCGGTCAAGAATGGCCAGAACATACTCGCCCATAATTCCTAAAAAGAAAATCTGCACACTGGAAATAAAAGTAACGCTGACAATAATCGGTGCCAAACCTAACGCAAACGTATCCCAAAACAAAAGCTTGCGGATCAGATAATAACAGCCGATCAGAAAAGATAAAGTCCCGCAAATCATCCCGAAATAGATCATAAATTTCATGGGGACTTTTGTTGTATGGACGACAGAATTTAACACAGTGTCAAAATAACGAAAGAAATTATAACTGGATTTGCCTCTTTCGCGATTTTTTTGCTGATACGGCAACAAATACGGCTTGTATCCCAAATTGGGAATCACATTGCGTAAAATCGGATTCGGATCGTTCAACCGGCGTAATTCTTCAATGATTTTTCTGTCGTAAAGTCCCCAAGCGATGCAATGCGGATATTGTTTGGTTTCTGAAAATTTTGAAATCAGCCAGTAATATATTTTTCGACAAGCAGCCATGACAAAACCTTCCTGCGTTCCGGTCTTTTGTCCCCAAATCAATTTTTCGCCCTGTTCCCATTTATGAACCATATCGACAATCATTTCCGGCGGTTCCTGCAAATCGCAGCAGATTAAAACGACGCAATCTCCCGTTGCGGCGAAAAAACCGTTGATCGTATTGCATTCGGGACCAAAATTGCGCGTATTGAAAATCGCTTTGACGCGTTTGTCTTTTTCGCATAATGCGCGAAGCCTTTCCTGAGTCAAATCTTCACTGTCATTATCCATAAAAATAATTTCCCAAGAATAATCCGGAAGTTTTTCCAAAGCTTCCCTGACTTGCGCATAAGCCGGCTCGACATTCTCCTGTTCGTTAAAGCAAGGGATGACAATGCTTATTTTTTTCATCAGGAACTATCCTTTCATAAAAAGTTCTTTATCATAAGGTGTTCAAAAGAAAACGTTTTTCTTTTTAGTTTATCCGTTCATAGTATAATGTTTAATCATTTTTTTTATCCCCTCTTCAAAATCGACCATACGCCCATACCTCAAAACATTTATTGTTTTTTTCATATCCACCTTTAATCCCGGGATATTTGAAGAAGTTGGTTCGGAAAATTCAGCTTTAGCGGCGGAACCGTAAATCTTCATCATTATTTCAATATAATCCCGCAATGGTTTGGATTCAGAATGAGCAACAAAGTACGTTCCGGAAGGGATGCTGTCCTTTCCCATATCAAAAAACAGTTGTCCGGCATCATCTTCAAAAAGATAATTCCAAAATTGTGTTCCGGATGAAAATTTTGCCGTTTCGCCCTTTTCCCAACATCTGATGGCATAGTCAAGCATTGTTCCGGCATTGTCATGCGGCCCGTACACACTGAAAATTCTTCCCCAAACATGTTCCAAGCCCTTTTGTTCGCACAGTTTCCGACTCAAAATTCCGGCAGCATATTTAGCTATGCCGTATGAAATGATCGGCGCGAATTCCGTTTCTTCATTGATAACACCTTCAACCGGCCCGTACTCGGCCTGCGATCCGGCTCCGACAAATCTTCGACAACCGCAGCGCTCAGCCAATTCAACCGCATCTAAAGTGTATTTTATATTCCGCTCATGAATCAAAGGATCATCACGATCCGTTTTGCTTGTTCCTCCCCATGCGAAATGATAAAATACATCGCAATCAACGGGCATATTATCTATCGCTCTTAACTCTTCCATTGTTCCGTAAACAGGATGAACAAGGGAAGATTTGACCAATCGTTTTTTTCTGTCGGTGTCAGGACGTATAATTGCATATATCTCTGTTCCTTTTTGTTCCGCCGCTTTGATTAATGCTGTGCCAATCATACTGGTGGCTCCTGAAACGATGATTTTTTTCAATCGGTTATTCCTCCGCAATCATGTTTTGTTTATATTCTTCTCTGCTCAGAAAGGGAAACATATCGCTGTACTCGTGAGCCACAAGGCGTCCGTCCGATGTTTTTTCCGATGTTATTCTGGGCACAAGCGCCTGCCACTCAGGTGTCATAACTTCGCAAATTACCGGTCCATTTGTAGCGAAAACCCGCTTCACTTTGTCATCAATCTCATCGACATTTTCTATTCTGACGTAGGGAATTTCATACGCGGCGGCGATTCTTTCCAATTCCGGACACCATACGCCCGAGTTTGGTCCTTCTCCGACAAACCTGTCCTCCATAAAGTTATGCTGAGTAGAACGGATCAGAAGATATCCGTTATTATTCAAAACGAATGTTTTTATCGGAAGAGAGTTATGATGAATGGGGGCAAATTCCTGAATGTTCATCTGCAGACTGCCGTCGCCGGTAATAACAATGGTATCCTTTCGATCATTAGCAATGCAGACGCCTATTCCGGCGCACCAATATCCCATAGAACTCAGACCGCCGGTCGTCAGGAAATGCTGTCCCCTTTTAATCTTCCACGTCTGGCATACAACATGGAAACACGATCCCGTATCAACCATAATATTTGCGTTATCGGGAGCCAGAGCGGAAAGCCTGTCAACGAAATAATAGGAATTAACCGGCTTTTCGTCTTTGTACTCCGGCTGAACAACCGGATACTTGGATTTCCACGAATTGCACTGTTGAACCCATTCCGAATACTTTGGCAAAGACCGGGCAGAAATTCTGCTGTTGAGTTCGTCGATAATCTCTTTGCAATCAAGCATGACTTTTTCGTCAATCACAACCCCGGGTTTATCAAGTTCTTCCCGATCAACGTCAACAACGATCTTATAGGCGTGTTTTCCGAATTTTTCCGGAGAATGTCCTACCAAAGACGAAGCAAGGCGACATCCTAAAGAAACAATCAAATCCGCATTTTGAATGGCTAAATTTGCGGCTCTTTCTCCATAGTTTCCGGGTCTGCCGACATACAGTTCATTGTCGGATTCAATCAAATCTATTCCAAGTCTTGCTGTGATTACGGGAACACCGGCCGTGTCAAAAAGCTTTATGAAGCTTTCTCTGGCACCGGAAAGGCTGACGCCTTGCCCCGCAAGCCATAAAGGACGCCTGGCGGTTTTCAAGTGTTCCAATATGGAATTAACTGCTAAATCAAGGCGATATAAATCGCTGAGGTCAATTTTTTTCCCGAACTTGACCTGATTGGACGGAAACTCGGCTCTCTGAATATCCAGCGGAACGTCGATCCAGACTGGACCGGGTCTTCCGGTTGTCGCCGCTTCCCAAGCTTCTTCCAGATAATAATTGACTTTTGTCACATCATCGATGGTTTTAAAATATTTGACAAATCCTTCAACCATGGAACGAATATTAATTCCTTGGATACCGTATTGGCGGATGCGCGTTTTTTCTTCATACTGTACAAAAGCCAGATTTGCCTGTCCGGAAATGACAATCATCGGCGATGAATCAGTATAAGCGCCGACGACACCGTTCATAGCGTTTACACTTCCGGGACCGGCCGTTACAAGAGCTATCGCCGGCTTATTTTTTATCCTGCCGTAAGCATCCGCGCTCATTGAACAAGCCTGTTCATGATGATGGCATATAATGCTGTAATTTTTATTTTTTCCCACCGCATCGTTTAAATACATAGCCTGACCGCCGGTAACCATAAACACGGCTTCAACGCCTTTTTTATTAAAGAAATCAAAAATATATTCCGATATGTTCATCTTTTGACTCTCCGTTATGTCAGCGAGGACAACATATATGATTCGGTGTCTTTTTTTACAGGATGAGAAAGCTGTTCGGCAACAGCCACGATCATATCTTCCTGTCCGCCGACGACCTTTCTTTTTCCCAATTCAATAAAAATGTCTCTGGGATCGACATGAAACTCTTTTGCCGCTTCTAAAACCTGCGTTTTAAACGATGAAAAGACTCCCGCCATTCCGCTGACGATGCTTATATCCGTTAACGCTCTGTCTTCCTTCATCGCTTTGCGGACAATATTTTCGCTTGCATCCATCATTGCATAAAGATTTTGATTCAATTCATAACCTTCTTTAATCAACAACGCGGACAACGCCTCAAGTTGGACATTTCCGGCTCCGGCCCCGAAACCGCGAATTGTTCCGTCAACTATTCCGGCCCCTTCCTGTATGGCCGTGTAGGCATTGGCGACGGCAAGTCCCATATTGTTATGCGGATGAAAACCCACAAGAACATACAAATGGTCAACAAGTGTCGCTATCGTTTTTTTTACCATTTCCGGTGTCGAAGCTCCCGCGCTGTCCATTAAAATAATGCCTTGCGCGCCGTAAGACTGCATTTTTTGCGATTCTTCCAGAAGTCTCTCCGTAGAAGTCATATGGCAGTTCATAAGGACGCCATAGACTTCTTTGTTTTGATTTCTGATAAACTCTATATGCTGTTTTGTGGTATCGGCCTCGGTGCAATGACACCCTATTTTAAACAAATCAACCCCCGTTTCGATTGCCGGCATCAAATTATCTTGAATCGTTCCGAATCCGGGAATCATATAGGCGCCCAATCTGGTGTGTTTAAGATGTTCTTTCGCTGTTGCAAGCATCTCTTCATCCGTTAATTTTGACAAACCGACCTGAAGAGAAGAGGCCCCCAGTCCGTTGCCGTGGCCGACGATGATTGTGTACATTCCCGCATTATCCATTGCTTCGCAATATACAGCGATGGTTTCTTTGGTCAATTGATGCTTTATTGCATGCGAACCGTCTCTCAATGTTGCGTCAAAAAATCTAATTCTGCTCACAACAACTTTCTCCTTGCATAATTTTCGGCAATCTCTATTGCGGCGCAGGTAATAATATCAAGATTACCCGCATAAGCCGGTAGAAAATCAGCCGATCCAGTTACTTCAACGCCGGTTGTGACTCTTCCGTTTTCATATACGGGACCAAGAACGACTTTGTATCCCGGAACATACTTTTGCAGCTCTTTTTCAGCAGACTTTACAGCTTTGCCAATGGCATCCATATCCGGATCGTCTATCAGGGCATAAATCGTATTATGCATTATAATAGGCG
>JAFVEJ010000035.1 GCA_017476085.1 Alphaproteobacteria bacterium | reverse complement strand
TGCTCCTTCCGAAAAACAATTTGCACAAGATTTGTTTGATTCTTTAGCCTCCATTCCGACGGGCCGAAAAGCCATTGAAGATATGAAAAAATATAAAGTCGATTTCTTTTTGGAAACGGCTTTGGGAACGGCCGGCGGATACTTTGATCCGGAAAACAACCAAATTGTTATGGCCAAATCCCTGGGTATGGATTTTATGGAATTTGCTTTGGTTCATGAGGCCCGTCACCTGCTGCAAAACAATCAGGGCCGGGATGAAGCGGAAGCCCAAAATTTAGACTATGCTTCCCGACTGATGATCAACCGTGCGACCGAAGCGGACGCACAGACACAAGCGATCAAGGCCTGCAAAGAATGGGAAGCGATCGGCCACGATGCGCCGATGAAACGTTTCGAAAAGCATTACAAGCCGATTGTTGACGCATATAACAAAAATAATTCTCTGTCCGACGCTTTTAAAGGCTGGTACGACGACGAGCGGATTTCTGCGTCCTATGAACAGGGATACGATGTGGAAGTTTATCTGGACAGCCTGACCTCTCAAGCCGATCACCGCCTGCCTGTTTCTTTAAAACCGGCCGACATTTCCAAATTCTGCGGCGGCGACCGCGTTGAAGGATTTGAAGAATTTATGGACAGCAAACAAGCGCGCCAGGTGCATTTGCTGACGAAAACGGCCGTTGAATTATACGATGAAGCCGCCGCCGCCAAAGGCGCGCCGCGCGATCCGTCTCTGGCAAACGTTCCCGTCCGCGACTTGAAAGGCAATCCTGCCGCTCAAATGTATGCCGAAAAATACATCAAGGAAACCCGTGAAAAGTTTAATCCGGAAAACGTCAAAAACGGACTGAAAAAGACGGCTTTGAGTTATGCGATGGCCGCTGTTGATGCCGTCGAAAAAATCAATGCGGCCGCCATCAACGGAACGCAAAACGAAAATGCCGAAAAAGCACTGAAAACGTCAAAAGAACGAATGGGTGCGGAAATTAAACGGTCTGTTCGTCCGGCATCCAAAACGGCGCAGATCGCCGCAATTAAAAACGGCCGCATCCGCTGATCTGTCAAATAAAGTCAAAAGCCCCTTTTTTATTCATAACTGTTCCTTTTCCGGAGAACAGCCGGAGATTGAAGGGGCTTTTTTATTCCGCAGAATCGCAATTTTCCTCATCCGTTTTGCACGGTCTTCTGAAAATTTTCAGAAATATAGACAAAAATATCACACAAAAACACTTATTTCCAATTAAATACTGCCTGGATTAAAAAAATATTGACAAAAAAATTTACCGACAATATCTTATTGATAATGATGGTTTGATCAGGAGGTATTTATGAAAGACTGGAAAATAGAAAAAAACAGAGTAAGCAGTTTGTTAGGAAAAGCGTCCTCCTCGGATAAGTCCGCTTATATAAAGGAAGATATCAACGCCAAAATGGGAATAATGCCTGAAAGACGGGAAGAACTGCCTCCCGGGGCCATTGATGAAATACCCAGACCGGGACCTTGGCTGGAAAAATTGCCTCCTTCCGTGATCATTGACGAAAAACCCGGACCGGGACCTCGGTTGGAGCAGACTTTCCCCTCGAAAAATCCGGAGTTGAAATTCCCCGCCTCCTATGGAGATAAAACCAATGGCGGCTGGAATGGATCAAAGTTCCCCGGAGACGTTAAAACAGCCCCGAGCCCAACGTTTCCCTCTGAATTTCCCGGCACAAAATCCAAACCGGGATATGATCTGCCGCCTTGGGTTATGGACGAACGGGTTAAGATTGAGATACCACGTGATGCGAAAGTAGACGGTCAGGTTAAGATCGAAATACCGTATGATGCGAAAGTAGACGGCCATATTGAATTTAAATTCCCGTCTAAAGAAAAGAAAACTGAATTGCCCGAATTCAAAAAGCAGACAAAGGATTTTGATAAAAAGTCAGAAAAGTCCATAGATCCGGTATTTCTTTCACGCTTAACAAAGAACGGACAAAATCGTTAGTCTGAAAAAATGATATAAAAGGCGCTGTTTTCTGACAGCGCCTTTAAATTATATTCCCACAACAAAAAAACTGTTTTTCAAACGAAAATTTCTATTTTTTCAAATATCTTTTCAGATATTTTCCGGTATAGCTTTGCTTGCATTCGGCAACCTGTTCCGGCGTGCCGACGGCAACGATTTTGCCGCCGCCGTCCCCACCTTCGGGGCCCAAATCGATAATCCAGTCCGCCGTTTTGATCACATCCAGATTATGTTCGATGACAACGACCGTATTGCCCTGCTCCACCAGCTGATGCAAAACGTCCAGCAATTTGGCAATATCTTCGAAATGAAGTCCGGTCGTCGGTTCGTCCAAAATGTAAACCGTCTTTCCCGTCGCTTTTTTGGACAGTTCCTTGGACAGTTTGATGCGTTGCGCCTCACCGCCGGAAAGCGTCGTCGCCGACTGTCCCAGTTTGATATACCCCAATCCGACCCTTTGCAAAAGCGTCAGACGGCTTTTAATGGACGGCACGGCGTCAAAGAAAACGACCGCTTCGTCAACCGTCATATCCAACACGTCGGCAATCGATTTTCCTTTGTATCTGACTTCCAGCGTTTCGCGGTTGTAGCGCGTTCCTTTACATTCGTCGCACTGAACGTACATATCCGGCAGAAAGTGCATTTCAATCCGCAGCACGCCGTCGCCCTGACAGGCTTCGCAGCGTCCGCCCTTCACATTGAATGAAAAGCGTCCCGACTTGTAGCCGCGCAGTTTGGCTTCCGGCAAACCGGCAAACCAGTCGCGGATATGCGAAAACACGCCGGTATATGTCGCCGGATTGCTTCGGGGTGTGCGCCCGATCGGTGACTGATCGATGTCAATGACTTTATCGATATGCTCCAGCCCCTCTATTCTGTCATGCGCGCCGACCGTTACGCGCGTGCCGTTCAAAGCCTTTGCCAACCCTTTATACAGCGTTTCAATGACCAAAGACGACTTGCCGCCGCCGGAAACACCCGTTACGCAAGTCAACGTCCCCAAAGGGAATTCGGCGTCGATATGGCGCAGATTGTGGATGCTCGCCCCGACGATTTTCAACGTCTTTCCGTTTCCCTTACGGCGTTGGGCCGGCACGGGAATCTTTTTCGTTCCGGAAAGATACCGTCCCGTCAGACTGTTCAGATTGTCCGCGACTTCCTGCGGCGTTCCGGCGGCAATCACATTGCCCCCTAAAGCTCCGGCTGCGGGTCCCATATCAATCAGCATATCTGCGGCGCGCATCGCGTCTTCGTCATGTTCGACAACGATCACCGTATTGCCCAAATCCCTTAACCGGAACAGAGTCGACAAAAGCCTGTCGTTATCGCGCTGATGCAGTCCGATGGACGGTTCGTCCAACACATACAGAACCCCCGTCAATCCCGAACCGATCTGCGAAGCCAGTCGGATACGCTGGCTTTCCCCGCCGGACAACGTGCCGGAAGAACGCCCCAGAGACAAATACCCCAGACCGACGTTGATTAAAAAGTCCAGCCGTTCGTTCGTTTCCCTCAAAATCCGTTCGGCGACCTCCCGTTGTTGAGGCTTCAACTGCTCCAGAACGTTTCCGAACCATTCGCGCGCATCGGCGATCGACATATTCGTTACGTCCGCGATGTCCTTTCCCGCGATTTTGACGGCCAGAGCTTCCGGACGCAAACGCTTGCCGTGGCAGTGTTCGCAAACGATGTTGTTCTGGAACTTCTGGATTTCCTCGCGCATATATTCGGAATCCGTTTCCAGATAGCGGCGGTTCAGGTTCGGGATCACCCCTTCGAAAGACGCGTTCCCGAACAGAATCGCCTTTTGCGTTTCATCGGGCAAATCGCACCAACGCGCCGATAAATCCAAGCGGAAACGGCGACTCAGCCCGTAGAGGGCTTCCCTGTGCCACGGATAGATTTCCCCGTTCGCCCCCGACCACGGCGCGATCGCCCCTTCGTCCAAACGTTTCGTCTTGTCGGGAATGACCAGTTCGGGGTCGATGTAAAGCTTCACGCCCAACCCTTCGCATTCGGGACAGAACCCGTGCGGATTGTTGAATGAAAACAGGCGCGGTTCTATTTCCTCGATCGTACAGCCGGAAACGGGACAGGAATCACGGGAGGAAAAAGTTGTTTCTTCGTGCGTGTCGGCGTTTTCGACGACCGCCAGTCCGTCCGACAATCCCAGAGCCGTTTCAAACGATTCGGCCAGACGGCTTTC
>JAFVEJ010000034.1 GCA_017476085.1 Alphaproteobacteria bacterium | reverse complement strand
GGTGGTCTGAAGCGATGCAAAAATAAACAAACATTTCCGATCTTTTTGTTTGTTTTATTTATTGCGGAGGGCTTTATGACCGAAAATTTTCTTTCGTTTAACCATGTTTCTTATATTCTGCCGAACGGTGAAAAGCTGTTGTCGGACATTTCTTTTCATATCGGGTTCGGTGAAAAAGCGGCTCTGATCGGCGCGAACGGGTCGGGGAAAACGACGCTGTTCCGTTTGGCTGAAAGGGTTCTTTTTCCGAACAGCGGCTCGATCAACTGCAATGAAACGCCCGCTTTTCTGCCGCAGCATTTCAATCCGAACCAAACCGTTAAAGACGCTTTGGGCGTGGCGCGGATACTGGACGCGCTGGAACGCGTCGAAAACGGCGACGGTTCGGCGGAGCTGTTTGATGTGATCGGACAGCGTTGGGATATTCGGTCGGAAACGCAAAAAGCTTTGGCGGATTTTAATTTAAGTCATATTGATTTAAACGCTTCTTTTGCGAATTTAAGCGGCGGAGAACGTGAAAAAATTCTGCTGTTGAGAATATTTCTTTCTTCTTCAAATATTTTAATGTTTGACGAACCGACGAACAATCTGGATGAAGCGGCCAGAAATGCCTTCTATGATTATATTTCTTCAACGCCGAAAACAGTTTTGATCATTTCGCACGACCGGACTTTGTTGGAGCAAATGACCTGCTTATACGAATTGGCTGACGGAAAAATAAAAAAATACGGAGGAAATTACAGCTTTTATCAAGAAGCCAAAGCAGTCGAAAAAGACCGTCTGGAAGGCCAAAGATCCCGACTGGAAAGCAAAACCGCTCAATTATTCAAAGGGCAGCGCACCATTGAAGAATCCACCGGCAAGAAAAACCGCGCGGCCGAAAAACGCATCGAAAACAAAAAATACACTAAGATGCAAGCCAATTCGATGAAATCCGCCGCGCAGGAATCCAAAGCCAAGAAAATCAAAAAAATCGAGGAAAAGCTCTCCGCTTCTCAGGAGGAACTGAACACGGTCAAACTTTCCCTGCGCAACGATCAAATTAAAATCCCGACGCCCGAAAAGCCGTTTTTAAAAGACAAGGTTCTGGAGCTGTCCGACGTGTCTTTCCGCTTCGGCAACAGAACGCTGTTTTCCGGCCTGAACCTAATTTTGAAAGGCGGGGAACGTCTGCTGATAAAAGGAGCGAACGGAACGGGAAAA
This sequence comes from Alphaproteobacteria bacterium, assembly GCA_017476085.1. Next base: position 3,825 of record JAFVEJ010000034.1, on the reverse strand, counting down.
ACGACCTTATTACGTTTGATTCTGGGACAAACGCCACCGACGGCGGGACAGGTTTTCCTATACGGGAAAGCCGCTTATCTGTCGCAAAACCTGGAAATGCCGATCGAGGACGGAACCATACTGGACAACATTTTAAAAATGGCGCCCGAAGTTTCCGTCAACGAAGCTTATGCCGCTGCCGCGAACTTTCTGTTCAGGAACAAAGACGCCTTAAAAACCGTTTCAACGCTCAGCGGCGGGGAAAGGCTGAAAGCTGCTTTAGCCGCCGTTCTGGGAACGAAAAATCAACCGGATTTGCTGATTTTGGACGAGCCGACGAACAATCTGGACATCCGTTCAACAGAAATATTGGAAACTGCCTTAAAAGCGTATCGGGGAGCACTGATTTTGGTGTCCCACGACCGCGTGTTTACGGATAATATCGGCGGATTTCACATCTTAGAATTATCGTAATGCGACACAGAGTTCACCGGCAAGCGTCCGTATTGCGGATTGCGTATCCTGCCAAAACGACAAAAACAATAGTGGTTGTTCGCCTCTCTTGTTCTGCTCATCAAAGACCGCGCCACTGGCGCGGACTTTAAGATGTTGCTGAAATAATCAACCAACAAAAGAGCCGCTCAACCGAGCGGCTCTTTTTATAGATCAGCCTTTTGCTAAAGCTAATATAATTACAGATATTATCAGTCCGAAAATAATAATAAGAAAAAAGTCGTTAAAGGTAAATTTTTCAGGCTCTTCTTTTTCAGCATCTTCTTCACGTTCTTCTGTTTCATCATTTGTTTTTCCATAATCTGATGCATCTTCATTCTGTTCCTTAAATTTTTCTCCTTGTAGAAACAAAATACAGGCTTGATAATAAATCAATACGAGTGCCGCTATAATGTTAATCCCTTCTTCTCTGATAAACAAACCGCAGATCGGCGGAATCAGCATTACCCACAACGTAACATTTAAGTCTTTCAGTCTTTTTATATATGATGACGCCAGCAACCAAATAAAGGCGACGGTTAACGGAACAACAACAAGTTTATAAATTTCAGGAACAGCCGTACACGGAACAACGATCGCAAAAAGCGCAATATAAACAATCACCCGCGCATAAAAATATTCCAATCGGGAATATGTACCGTCAAAAGAAAAATATTCCTTAAGGTCTTTTGAAAAGAACTTTCGAAACATTTTCGGGAAACTGACAATTCCGTTTTCACAGTTCGAATAATCATAGTCGCCGTAATTTTCTTCTTCTGTTGTACCTTCATACGACGTCCATTCCGTCTCTTTCCCTTTTTCAATATCATCGACAGGCGTTCCGCAATACATACAAAAGTTTGCGCCCTGACGAATTTCTTTTCCGCAATTTGAACAAAACATCTTATTTTTCCTCTTTGCTATGGTCTTCAATCGCTTGAAGTCTTTCCGCCGCCGGTAATTTATTGTTGTCTTTATCTTCCGAGGTAAGCGCGGCGCATAAAGTTGTCGCCGCCGTTATCGCGTTTGCCGCCGTTATTCCCGCCTGCATACCACCTCCCAACGCCGCTAATCCGCTTGTTGTCGCCGCTGCGCCTGCCGTTCCTGTTGCTGACAAAGACGATACGACACCGGCGGCGGCGATATTGCCTATTGCAAATCCGACGGCGGCTTTTCCGACAAATTTTCCATATTTTTCTGCTGTTTCAACGACTTCCGGAGAAGCATCACAAAACTCGCATACTTTTTTAGCCGCCAATCCGGTAGCGTTTCCCGCTGCGACAATTGTTCCGTCAATTGTGCTTTCTGCTAAATCGGACACGGGAACGGACACATTTTCTATTGTTGATGATATTTGGTCGCTTACTTTTTGAAGCGACTTCTTTGTGTGAGGATTATCTATGAAATTAGCGGCTACATAAAATGCCGCTTTTTGAGCTGCATCAACAGAAACAGACGATAATTTAATGATATTTTTTGCTAATTTCCCGAATGTAAAAGCCATAATGTTTCCCCATAGCCGAATAAAAAAAGACCGCCTTTCAGCGGTCGGGGAGTAGAAAAATCAGCTATACTTGATCCTTTTGACCTTTAAAGCCTGTCAATACAAATCGGGGCTTCTGAACATACGTCAAAAGCTCCCCGAACCATCAATAAAGACAGTCGGGGATACTTTTCGTGTTTGCCATAAGCAAAACGAATAACGGCGCATCTCTGCACCGGTATAGCTAAAGAGTTTTTCTAGAACTCCGCACCCGCTAAAGCACTTTATCGACAACCCGATGTTGCCGATACAGAAACAGAATGCCATTCTGTTGCTTTTTTTTCAAGAAAGAAAAGACTGAACGGCTGTTTTTCCGTGATGCGGATTACATAAAAAAACTCCCGATTTCTCGGGAGTTTTTTCTTTAACCTTCTTTTTTCGGTTCGCGCAAAACGTAGCCGCGTCCCCAAACGGTTTCGATATAATCGTCCCCACCGGTCGCTTCGGCGATTTTTTTGCGCAATTTGCAGATGAACACGTCAATAATCTTCAGTTCCGGTTCGTCCATCCCGTTGTACAAATGATTCAGGAATTGTTCCTTGGACAGGGTCGTTCCTTTGGATAAAGACAGACGTTCCAAAATGCCGTATTCGCGGCCTGTCAAATGCAGCGGCTTGCCGTTGACAAAAGCCGTTCTGGTATCCAGATTGACTTCGATCGCGCCGGTACGGATAACCGATTCCGGATGACCTTTCGACCGGCGAACCAAAGCGCGGATACGAGCGACCAATTCGGCTTTATCAAACGGTTTTGTCAGATAATCGTCCGCGCCGGTGGACAACCCTTTGACCTTTTTGTCCGCGCCTGACAAACCGGACAGAATCAAAACAGGCGTGCTGATTTTAGACGCGCGCAGCCGCTTTAACACTTCATATCCGTCCATATCCGGCAGCATTAAGTCTAAAATGATGATGTCGTAATCGTACAGCTTGCCGATTTCCAAACCGTCTTCACCCAAAACGGTCGGATCAACAACCATTCCTTCCTTATGCAGGACGGCTTCGATCGTCTGAGCCATCGCTTTGTCATCTTCAACCAATAAAACGCGCATAGAATCACCCTTATTCGAGGAAAAATAAAATTAACTTCTTATTAACTTTATGTTGTATGAATCTCAGATGCAAGCCTATATTTCAATGAAAAATAATTTTTTTTATTTTTTTGATAAAAGGGCGACAAAGCATCAAGGAAAGATTATATTATAAATACAGCTTCGGGAATAAAGAATGGACACTTATCTGAAAAACCTGATTGACGATATTGATGCTTTGCCGGAATACCGCTGTTACGGTTCCGTTTGCGCGGTTAAAGGCATGCTGGTTGAAATATCCGGCATCCGCGCCGATTTGTCCGTCGGAGACAGATGCTGTATCGGTGCGCGCGGCGATAAAAAAGTCGTCTGCGAAGTCGTCGGTTTCAATAATGACAAAGGGTTGGCGATGCCGTTTATGAATCTGGATGGCGTCGGTCCCGGCAATCCGGTAGATGTCAGCAATTCCCGTCCCGTCTTGTTTCCCGATGTGTCATGGCTGGGACGCGTCATCAACGCGATGGGCGAACCAGTGGACGGCAAAGGTCCTTTAATCAAAGGCAAAGTTCCTTGTCTGATTCACAACTCCCCTCCCCCAGCGCATTCCCGCGAGCGCGTTGCCGGCAAAGCCGATCTGGGCGTACGGGCGATTAACACTTTTCTGACGGTCTGCAAAGGGCAGCGTATGGGAATTTTCGCCGGTTCCGGCGTCGGCAAATCATCTTTGATGGCGATGATGGCGCGGCATACGCAGTTGGACGTAACCGTTTTGGGACTGATC
>JAFVEJ010000033.1 GCA_017476085.1 Alphaproteobacteria bacterium | reverse complement strand
GTCCAATATGCTGACGCCTCTGACGGTCGGCGAACGTCATTATAAAGTGGCAACCGCCGTGCGCCGCACGTTGGCGGAATACGAGGAATTAAAGGATATTATCGCTATGTTGGGCTTTGACGAACTGCCCGAAAACGATCAGAAAACGGTTTTAAAAGCGCGTAAATTGGAACGTTTCCTGACGCAGCCGTTCTTTACGACATTCCACTTTACCGGAATGGAAGGACGTTCGGTCGAATTGGAAGACACTTTGCGCGGATGCGAAAAGATTTTGTCCGGAGAAATGGACGAAGTGCCCGAAAACGCGTTTTATATGGTCGGCACGATTGAAGACGTTCTGGCTAAGGCCGAAAAGATGAAGGAGGCGCAGTCCGCCGCATGAGGTTGAAAACGCTGACGCCTGCCGGAATAGTGGTTGACGAACGAGTATCCCGCGTCCGTTTCGACGCGTTGGACGGCTCTTTTACGTTTTTGCCGAAACACGCCGATTTTGCGACGGTGATCGTCCCCGGTTTGGTGTCTTTTGAAATCGAAGGCGGAAAAAAAGACGGCAAAGAAGTATATATGGCGTGCGACAAGGGAATGTTGGTCAAAGCCAATACAACCGTTTTATTGTCGGTGCGCCGCGCCGTTATCAGTGAAAATCTGGCGGAATTGTCCCGTACGATAGCTGAAGAATTCAAAAAGGACGAAGAAAACAAAAAAGCGGTCAATGTCGCGATGGCGCGGCTTGAAACGGGATTGACGCGTCAGGTTCTGCGCCGCAATTTGAATAATCAGCCGGATCAGTTGAAAGGTTAAAAAAATGAGTATGGAAAAACCTGAAAAAACGGATGCGGAAAAAGCGTTGGCAGAACGTTTGGCAAAACGGGCCTCGCGTCACCTGATCAACAAAACGGACAAGGATGCGTTTACGCCGACAAAGGGGTTGGCTTTTCTGGGCGCTTTGGGATGGAATATTCCTATTCCGACGATTTTGGGGGTTATGCTCGGGCGCTGGATGGATGCGCACCATAAAGTGGCTTCGATTTCCTGGACGCTGAATTTTTTGTTGTTGGGATTTGCTTTCGGCGCAATCGGCGCTTGGCAGTGGCTGAAACGCGAAGGGATAGAACGCGCGCAAAAGGAACAAAACCGCCGCAACGCTTTGGTGGAAGAGGCGCAAAATATGTCGATGTCTTCCGAAGCGGAAGAGGCTGAAAAATCAGATGATGAAGAGGAAAACGGATAATGTTGTCATTTTCCCCTTTGAATGTCGGTATCGGATTGATTGGCGGAGCTGCGTTGGGCGGCGTGTATTTCGGCGGACTGTGGCTGTCGGTAAAAAAACTGAAAAACATAGAAAACAAAAAAAGGTTTTTGTTCTTCAGTTGGATCGTCCGCTCCGTCATTTTGTGTTTCGGATTGTACGGGTTGGTTCGTTATAACGCCGCCGCGTTGCTGTGCGGAGCTGTCAGCCTGCTGATAACCAAAAGCGTGATCGTGCGCGCGGTCAAACGGAAATTGAATGAAAAAAAGGAGATGCCGGTATGTTAGAAGTCTATGATCAACAGATAGCTTTCATTCTGCCGTATTTGAACATTCCTGTGAACTGGACGATCGCTTCGACGTGGATCGTGATGGTTGTTTTGATGATCGTTTCGTGGCTGGCGACGCGTCATCTGAAAACGGGATATACGGTGTCCCATTGGCAAACGGCAATGGAAGTTATCGTTAAAGGCATTTACGGACAAATCAACGAAGTGACGAAAAGCAACGTGATGTCATATCTGCCGTTTATCGGAACGCTGTTCATTTTCATTCTGACATGCAACATCCTGACGATTTTCCCCACGTTCAAAACGCCGACCGCTTCCTTGTCAACGACAGGCGCTTTGGCTTTGATGGTGTTGTGCGGCGTGCCGTTTTTCGGAATTAAAAGCGCCGGTTTGAAAAAGTATTTGAAAAAGTATATCGAACCGTCGCCGGCGATGCTGCCGTTTAATGTTTTAAGCGAACTGACATCAACGGGAGCGATGGCCATCCGTTTGTTCGGGAATGTTTTGTCCGGTGTGATTATCGGATCAATCTGTATGATGCTGGTACCGTTTATTTTGCCTTTGCCGATGCAGGTGCTGGGGCTGTTTACCGGTATGATTCAGGCATATATTTTTGCAATGTTGGCTTTGATGTATATATCTTCCGTTCACGCAGACGAGGAAGAACAGGTTAAAGCCGAAGAAAAAAAATCAGCCGAGGCTGAAGAAACTTTATAAATCTGGGAGGATATTATGGATTTAGTAGCGATTTTGGGTGCGGTTTCAATTTTTACGGCCGGAATGACTTTGGCGCTCGGTGCCGGTGCAGTCGGTCTGGCGGAAGGCTATGCCGTGGCGTCCGGTTTAACGTCTTTGGCTCAGCAGCCCGACGAAGCCGGTTCCATTTCCAGAACGATGTTTATTTCTCTGGCGATTGTTGAAACGTCTTCGATTTACTGCTTCGTCGTTACGATGATTTTGTTGTTCGCCAATCCGTTCTGGCAGTACGCTATCAGCGCCGCCGCAAAATAACGGGCATTTTCCGCCTTTAACCTGACAATTAAGGAACAGAAATATGTCTTTAGATTTTACAACAATGTTGGCGCAGATCGTCAATTTCACGATTTTGGTTTTCGTGCTGTACAAGTTTTTATACAAACCCTTGCTTGTCGCGATCGCCAAACGTGAAAAGCATATTGCCGATGAAGTCCAGAACGCCGAAACGTTGGCCGCGGAAGCCGAAAAAAAACTGGATGATTTGAATAAACGTTATCTGGATATCGACACGGAACGCACGCATATTCTGAAAGAAGCCAGAGAGGAAGCCGATAAACTGCGCAAACAACTGGGGCAGGAGGCTCAGGCCGAAATTCTGGAAAAGAAGCTGATTATGCAAAAGGAAATGGAACGCGAAAAAGCGTTGATGACAAACGAATTCCGTCAGGCTGTCGTTTCCAATTTCCTTGAATTCGCCCGCAAAGCTTTCAAAAGTATGGCAGATGAAACATTGGAAGAACGTTTCCTTTCCGTTTTTAAACGGAAACTGGAAGAATTGCCGCGCAAGGATAAAATGCTGTTTTCCGCCGATGCTGCGGATGCCGAGATTCAGATTTCCACTTCCGAGGAAGTTTCTCAGGAGGCTCAGGACGGCTTGAAAAAAATGCTGGCCGAGGTTTTGGAAATTGAAAATCCGCAGGTAGTTTTTTCGGTTAATTCCCATTTGCTGTGCGGCATCGAATTTTCCGTCAACGGAAATGTCGTTTCGTGGAATTTAGACGATTATCTGAACACGTTTACAACGAAAATGAACGATGCTTTGGAAAACATTTCTTTGCGCATGGGCCGCGAAGAAGGCTGATAAAGAACGGATAAGATATGTTAATAGAAACGGTAAAAGATGTTTTTGATGTCGTTCAGGATACGATCAATCTGCAATCGACCGCTCTGAATGTTGAAGAAATCAGCACGGTTTCTTCCGTGTCCGGCGGAACGGCCGAAGTTTCCCGTCTGGATAATGTTCAGATGGAGGAACTGTTGATGTTCCCGAACAACGTTATGGGGATGACGTTCACTCTGGCGCCGGATTCCGTCGGTGTCGTTTTCCTGAACCAACCCGATAAAATCAAAGCCGGCGACCGTGTGTACCGTACCGGCCGCGTTGTGGACGTTCCCGTCGGCGAACGTTTGTTGGGACGCGTGATCGATCCTCTGGGCAATCCTTTGGACGGAGCTGGCCCCGTTGTTACCGTTCACCGGCGCAAGGTGGAACGCGAGGCGTATCCTATTATGTCGCGTTCCCCCGTATCGGAACCGTTGCAGACGGGCATCAAGGCGATTGATTCTTTCACACCGATCGGACGCGGACAGCGCGAATTGATTCTGGGCGACCGGCAAACGGGAAAAACCGCTTTGGCCGTAGATACGATCATCAATCAGAAAGACACGGGCGTGATCTGCATTTACTGCGCGATTGCCCAGCGCGGAACGGCGATCGCCCGCGTGGTTGACAATCTGAAAAAATATGATGTGCTGAAAAACACGATTGTTGTGGCTGCTTCCGGCGATGAAACGGCGGGCATGCAGTATATCGCTCCGTATGCGGCGACGGCGATCGGCGAATACTTTATGGAAAAGGGCAAGGATGTCCTCG
>JAFVEJ010000032.1 GCA_017476085.1 Alphaproteobacteria bacterium | reverse complement strand
TATTTTGCTTTGTATAATGCGGAAAAACAAGAAGTCAAAACAAAGCCCTTCGCCGTTCAGCGCATGTACTACGCGAATTTGACGAAAACGCACGGCAAAGCGTCCGCTTGCATTAACTGCAAACGGTGTGAAAAACATTGTCCGCAGCATATCGAAATTCCCAAATGGCTTAAAGAAGTGGCAAAAACTTTCGAAGCATAAAAAATCAAATGGCGAAACTTTTCATAAAAAAGCCTGCCGATCGGCAGGCTTTTTTTACCTTTTTACCACCATTTAATTACTTTTAAGATATTTGCCGCATTAGCCTTGGAAACGAAAATTTTTCCGCAATGCGGGCATTGTGTAAACGTCGCCGATAATTTTTTCGCAATTTTTTTCACCAGAAACGGCGGAATTAAAGTGATAACCAACACCAACAAAAGAATTCCGGCTTTAATCCATTTATAGTACTTTTCCACACCGGTAACCAGATCGCTGAAAATGCCTTTTTTATTTTTTGCCAGCTCGGTATAAATTGTTTTGGTGACAAGAGTTTCTGCCTCGGTCATAAAGCCGTATTTTCCGTTTTCCAAATTATTATAAGACGCATCGCTTAACGCCAATTGTTTCCTGATCTGCGTTCCGGCCAAGGTATCGATTTCTTTTTTCAATCCCGTCTGAACTTCTTTATCCAAAGTGCTTTTTACCTGATCGACCGTTGTTTTGATTTGTCGATTGACATTATCCACCTGTTTTTGCAGCAACTCGGTCGTATCTTCAATTTTAGCGGCCTGCTTAACACCAAGCTTTGACAAAGCGGAAGTAACCTTTTTTGTTTTTTCAGCCGTTTTATTCACTTGTTCCAGCTGTTTATCCAGCTTGATTTCGGGAATTTTGATTTTGGAAGTGTATTTTTCGATTTTGACTTCTTTCAGCACTCTGTCGGCAAACGCGTTATATTGTTCGTTTAAAATTTGGTTCGTTTTGCCGACCGCGGCCACAACCGCGAATTTCCGAATTTCATCCGCATGAGAATAGGCCAAATATACGGCAGGACAGGTTATTGCAAAAACCCAAATTAAAGAAAAAATATTCGCCGCTTTTACCAACGGAGAAGCTTGTTTTAAAATTTTATATTCTTCGCCTTGCGTTGCCGTTGCCATAGAAACCTCCTTAAAAATTGAATATTCGTTTTCATCTTAATCTCCGCCAAAGCGAAGACAAGCTTTTTTTTGCTTTTACAACTTGCGTGTTTCTCCGTTTCCGTGTTTTAATTAGATATCTTTCTTAATATTGAGGAATTTATGAAAAAACTTTTTTTTATTTTGATCGCGGCGATCTGCTTTATTTCTGCATGCCGAAAAGAAGAACAGTCCGAAGATGCCAAACGGCTTGAAAAGGCCGTAGCCGCTTTAAAAAACACTTTTTTGCCCAGCGGTTCCACCCGTTATCAAATCAATCTTGAAAACGATGAAGATGCTGATGCCGGAGCTTATGCCATCCGCCTGATCCTTCCCGGAAAAACAATGGCGCAAATCGCATATGTGACCGGAGATAAAACCTTATTGCCCCTGGCTTCAAACAATTTTGTCTGGGCGGAAGGAAACAGTTCTTACATCGGCAAAGGACTGTGTTTTGATTCAGAC
>JAFVEJ010000031.1 GCA_017476085.1 Alphaproteobacteria bacterium | reverse complement strand
TACTCCAAAATGCTCAAACAGCATATCGAAGCCGGAGCAAAAGCGACAGTATCCTGCATTGAGGTGCCGTTGGAACAAGCGCATGAGTTCGGCATTTTGGACGCGGATGAGCAAAGCAATATTGTTCGTTTCGTTGAAAAGCCCAAGAATCCGCCGTGCATTCCCGGAAAACCGGATCGTTCGTTTGCCAGTATGGGAATTTATATCTTTGATGCTGATTTTCTGATCGATTTGTTGGAAAAGGATGCGCAGGACAAAAACTCTTCGCACGATTTCGGCAAGGATATTCTTCCGTCATTGATCGGAAAGGTCAAAATGGTCGCGCATCGCTTTCAGGACAGCTGCGTGTTTAATAAAACGGATGAAGCTTATTGGCGCGATGTGGGGACGTTGGATGCTTATTGGGAAGCCAATCTGGATTTGACCAACGTTATTCCCGATTTGGATTTATACGATACGCGTTGGCCGATTTGGACGTTTCAGGAACAACATCCGGCCGCAAAGTTTGTGTTTGAAAGCGATTTAAGAACGGGGCTGGCCGTAAAATCGTTCGTTTCCGCCGGCTGCATTATTTCCGGCGGGACGGTGCGTCACTCATTGTTGTTTTCAGCCGTGCGCGTTCATTCATTCTCTTTAGTCGAGGATTCCGTTGTTTTGCCGAATTGCGTGATTAATCGGCACGCGCGTGTCAGAAAAGCGATTTTGGCAGAAGGATGCGTTATTCCCCGAGGGTTGGTCATCGGCGAAAATCCCGAAGAAGATGCAAAATATTTTTATGTGTCTGAGAAAGGAGTCGTTCTGGTGACCCCGGCGATGTTGGCTAAATTACCGCCGATGCCGGAGTTGTCGTAAAAATAAGCGGACCTATAATAAAGACAGACCGGATTTCCTGTGAAACCGGTCTGTTTTCTCTAAAAGCCGTATAAGGTGGCAAAAAGATGTTTGGAATCGGCAGGCGTATCGGCCGGACAAGGCGTTATATCAATTTATTTTTAAAACTGGTCAAATGGCCGGTTGCGATTTTGATGATATGGGTTGTTCCTGCGGCTTTGAAAGTATTTGAACGTTATTATGTAATCAGTAATCAGCTGAATTGGCATAATTTGATTTATTGTGCCATCGGAGCCGCATGTTTTGCGGCTATTCGCATTATGATTTTGCTGCATCGGGGAAAAGCGGAAACACTGGAACATGAAATGACGCATACATTGTTTGCTATGGCGACTCTTCATCCCGTTCACGGAATTGAAATAAAAGAAGAAGGCGGCGGTTCCATGACTTTTTCGGGGGAAGGCAACTGGTTGATTGCCATTGCTCCGTATTTTTTTCCTCTGACCGCATTTACGATGGTTTTCTTTACGATCGCCATAAAGCATGCGATCGGATATTCTCCGGATTGGGTGTATGTCGGTTTGGGTATGACCGTATGCTATAATCTTTTTTCTTTTGCGGAACAGCTTCATCCTCGCCAAACGGATTTTAAAGTGGCCGGATATTTATTTACGATTTGTTTTCTGCCCGGCGCGAACTGTTTGTCTTTCGGAACTATTTTCGCTTTTGCGGAAAGAGGAGGAGACGGCGTTTTGTTTTTTTACAGACTGCTTTGGTATTATTTGCGTCAAAACTTTCATCAGTTTTTTTGACTGACATTTTAAAGCGTTATTGTTGTTGCTTCTTTTGCAGCGAATAATCTCGGTTCAACTATTTGCGCCTGCCGTTCGATCCGATGCATAATCGGATCCGTATGAGTCGGCGCATGATGGAACAATGCGGTTTGTTTGATATTCGCTTTTTTTGTCAGCAATGCGGCCTGTTCCCATGTCGAATGTCCCCATCCTTTAAATTGAGGATACTGTTCGGGAGTGTACATAGCGTCATAAATCATTAAATCGCATTCTTTGACAAAATCGGCCAGTTCTTCGGCGGAACCGGTTCGGCTGTGTTCATAATCCGAAATATAACAAATCGATTTGTCCCGATAATTTAATCTGTAGCCCGCGGCGCCGTTGGGATGCGGCAAGGATGTCGTTTGAATCCTGAGCTGTCCGTCACAGAGTTCCAGCATGTCCGGAGCTTGAAAATGATTGAAATGCAGTTCGGAAGGAAGCTTATGCAGAGACAAAGGGAAAAAAGGAGCGGACATCAATACGGAAAGGGCTTCTTTGACGGATTGACCATTCGGCTGCAGAGGGGAATAAATGCTGACATTCGTTTCTTTTTCGAAAAGGGGGCTGAAAAAAGGAAAACCGCAAATATGATCCCAATGTGTATGGGAAATCAGTAAGGCAATATTGGTTTTATTTTGTTTTGTCAGTTCATCCCCCAAAGGGCGTATTCCGGAACCGGCATCGATAATAATTGTGCGGCCGTCCAGATCAATTTGGACGCAGGAGGTGTTGCCGCCGTATTCCGTATACTCTGAGGAACAGCAGGGAATACTGCCTCGCACGCCCCAAAAAGTAACAGAAACCGTCATGACCCAACCTCTTTAAAAAATTCCGACAGTCGTTTTTTCAATCCGTGATAAAACGTATTATATTATAAACACCCTTTTTCGGAAAGGACAGTATAAATATTAGGAAAAAAATTAAAAATATTGATTTTTTTGTTTTTTAGAGATAAGCTCAAGCAGTAATTCCATCTTTTTGAATGTTAAAGAGAGTGCTTTATGAATAAACGTTTCAGCATAATTTTTCTGTTATGTTCTTTTTTTATGGTCGGGCAAAGCTCTGCACAGCAAATTAAACAGCTTCCGACATGTTTGGATTTTTCGGAAGTTTATTCCAGAACGGTTTTGGGTATCTCTCCCGCAACGAAAGAAGATACGGATGAAATGCAGTCTTTGGCGGCTATTATGATGGGGTATGTTTCGGCTCTTCAGGATATTTACGGCGGTCGTTTGGTCGGTATGGGCATGGCCGATAATGAATGGACATTGTTGGAAAAAGTCGCACAGTTTTGTCGTCAGCATCCGCAAATGACCTTTCAACGGGCTGTTCGCGCGGTGCCGGCTGTTGCTCAAACGATTCAGGCCTTGCAGGACGAAGAGTTTAAACGCTGTACCAATTATATAGAACAGG
>JAFVEJ010000030.1 GCA_017476085.1 Alphaproteobacteria bacterium | reverse complement strand
GATCATATCCATTTCTTTTTGCAGATCGCCATAGGTGAAATCCATTTCTTCGCCGCCGATGACGGGAGTTTGATCGCGCAAGTCTTCCGGGCAAACCCAGTCAAACGTCAGGTTTGTAAACGGCGTCTGCGTTCCCCAGCGGGACGGAACGTTCAGGTTATAAATAAATTCCTGAAAATGCTGTTTGACTTCTTCGTATTTCAGGTTGTCCTTGCGAATAAACGGCGCCAAGTATGTATCGCAGGAAGAAAACGCCTGTGCCCCGGCCCATTCGTTCTGCAAAGTGCCCAGAAAATTAACCATCTGTCCCAGAGCCGATCCCAAATGCTTGGGAATGCCGGATTCTACTTGTCCAGGGACACCGTTTAAGCCTTCCTGCAGCAACGCGCGCAAAGACCAGCCGGCGCAGTAGCCGGACAGCATATCCAGATCGTGAATGTGAAAATCGCCGTTGCGGTGCGCTTCGCCGGCCGCCTGCGGATAAACGTGGGAAAGCCAGTAGTTCGCAATGATCTTGCCGGAAACGTTCAGAATCAAACCGCCCAAAGAATAACCCTGATTGGCGTTGGCGTTGACGCGCCAATCCGCGCGTTCCAGATATTCTTTGACCGAAGAGGCAACATCCACCAGCGTTTTCTTGTCCTGACGGGACTTGTTGCGGTTTTCGCGGTAAACAATGTACGCGCGCGCCGTCGTGTAATAGTTGGCGGAGATTAAAACCTGTTCGACGACATCCTGAATTTGTTCAATCGTCGGCAGGATGCCTTTGGAAAAACGGTGGCGCAAAACTTTTGTTACCTGCGTCGTCAGAAGAGAAGCTTCTTCCGCGTCAAATTCGCCGGTCGCTTCGCCCGCGCGTTTGATCGCCGACATAATCTTTTCGGAATTGAAAACAACTTGCGTCCCGTCGCGTTTGACAATGCGGGACAATTCGGAAGCGTCATCTTCTTCGTTGGTGACCACTTGTAAATTCGGTGTCTGATCCGACATAAAAATCTCCGTCTTAAAGCTAAATTCAGCGGAAGGGCAATACCGCGGTTTCCTTTTCGGAAACACAACAGATAGTGTGTCCTGTCCTCTTCTAGCGACAATATATAGTTATTTCCGGTGTTGGCAACAGAAAAAAAATATTTTTTTTGTTGACAGTAAAAACGACGGATTTCCGCCATTTTTAAAAAAGGAAAAAGATAAAAATTTTAACGTTATTTTAACCTTCTTCGTGTGGTCAGAATGACTAAAACAGATCGTATCGTCAAACATTATTTTAAAAAATTTACAACCTGTTGATTTATGGCGATTCTCTTTTTTAAAGATAAAAAAAGACCGCCGTTAAAGCGGTCTTTTTAAACGAATCAACCGAAACTATTTTTTGTTCGCTTCGATCAATTTAGCGTATAGCTCTTTTGTCTGACGGGCAATGCTCTGCCAGCTGAACTGCTTTTCGACACGCAGACGACCGGCCTGTCCCATCTTTTTGGCCAAAGACGGGTCGCGAATCAACAGGTTGATTTTTTCAGCCAGACGAGCGGCAAAATCGTCGGGATCTTTCGGATCGTGCGGCGGTTTATCGGACAGTTCCGGATCGACCAGAAAGCCCGTTTCTCCATCTACGACGACTTCCTTAATACCGCCGACGGCACTGGCAACAACGGGAGTCGAGCAGGCCATTGCTTCCAGATTGATGATGCCGAACGGTTCGTAAATCGACGGACAGCAGAAGACGGCGGCCTGAGAATAAAGCGCAATCGCTTCTTCACGCGACACCATTTCGGGAATCCAGACAACGCCGGAACGAATCTGTTTCAGAGAATCGACCATACCTTCCAATTCGGCTTTCATTTCGGGCGTATCCGCATCGCCCGCGCATAATACCAGCTGCGCGTCGGGATCCAATTTGGAAGCGGCTTTAAGCAAATACAACAACCCTTTCTGACGAGTCATGCGGCCGACGAACAAAACGTAAGGTTTATCCGTCCGAATGCCGAATTTTTGCAAAACGGCGGTGTTTTCAATTTCTTTATACTGATTGACATCGATTCCGTTATAAATGATGGAAACTTCATCCGGATCGATTTTGGGGAACAGGCGCAGGACATCTTCGCGGGTGCTGGTCGATACGGCGATGACCGCGTCCGCCATTTCTAAAGCCGTTTTTTCCACCCAGCTGGATACGTCGTAGCCGCGTCCCAGCTGTTCGCGTTTCCATGGGCGCAGAGGTTCCAAAGAGTGAACCGTGACAACTAAAGGAATGCCGTACAGCATCTTTGCCAGCAATCCCGCAAAATGCGCATACCATGTATGGCAATGAGCCACATCGGCATCCATTCCTTTACCGACAAAAACCAATCCTTCATAAAACGCTTTCAAAGGGGAAGCCAGCTCCTTCGGGCAGGCCTGAAACAAAGAAGCGTCCGGCGTTGTTCCGTCAACGACCAAGTTGCCTTCTTCCGATTTTTGATCATGGAAGCTGCGGACTTCAACCTGCATCAGCTTGGCCAATTCTTTGGACAGATATTCGACGTGGACGCCGGCGCCGCCGTAAATGTACGGGGGATATTCGTTTGTGATAAACAGGGCTTTCATTAAATATAACCTCCTATAAAAAATAATCTGTTTCTAGAATTACCTTTTCACGGGCGTTCGTCAATCTTTTATCGTTTGTCGGAACGGATAAAAAAAACGATTAAAGGCTGGATTTTCAGACAAAATTTTTATACAACAGAAGAACTGTGACTTTCTTTTTTTAGGAATACATTATGCTGAAGAGTGTCTATGAACAAAATTTTCTGCAAAAAATGCCCGATGGTACGGTTAAGCAGGTCAATCCTTTTACGGGAACGCAGGTCTGGACCGTTCCCGGCCGCGGCAAACGTCCGACGGTAAATAAAAAAGCGGAAGAAGAAAAAACATTCGTGTCGGAAGAACGGGAAAATTTTTGTTCTTTTTGCCCATGCAATTACCTGAAGACTCCGCCGGAAAAATCCCGGCTGGTCAAAAATGCGGACGGCACTTTCAGCGTTTTGGAAAATTTGAAGGCGTCTCAGTTATTTGATACGACGGCGGAATTTCGTCGGATTCCGAATTTGTTTGAAATCATTTCTTACGAATACTGGGAAAAGAACTACGCCTATGTTATTTCAGACAAGGCAAACGCTCATCGCGAAGCGTATATTGCCGAACCGGAAGGCAAAGAGCATGTTTTGGACATTGTTCATGCCAAATTAAAAATGAGCGGTTTATCCCGCGAAGAAATCGACAGTATTTCTTCCGGCCGCAAGCTGAAAATGGCCAACAGCTTTTTCGCCGGCGGGCATGAACTGATTGTCGGCAGACGTCAATTTATAGAAGGGGCTTCTTCCGAAAGCGAAAAGGCTTCTTCGGGCAGTATGACGCCGGAAATGCACTATCAGTATATTAATTTTACGATTCAGGCGCTGAAAGATATTTATCTGACAAACCGTTATGTTCGTTATGTGACGGTGTTTCAAAACTGGTTGAATCAGGCCGGCGCGTCTTTTGACCATCTGCACAAGCAGCTGGTCGCCATTGACGGCATCAGCGCTTCGAATGCCGCCGAATTTGAATTGGCGCGCAAAAATCCGAATGTTTATAACGACTTTGCGGTCAATTATGCGGGATATCAGAATTTGGTCTTTGCCGAAAACGATTATGCCGTGGCTTTTGCCGATTTCGGACACCGTTACCCGACGTTGGCGATTTATTCCAAAGCGGAAAAGAACCAGCCATGGAACCATACGCCCGAACAGGTCAAAGGCATGTCGGATCTGGTACATGCCTGCCATGCCGCGATGGGCAGTGAAATTCCCTGCAACGAGGAATGGTATTACCGGCCGCCCGAAGTGGATGTTGCCGTGCCGTGGCATATTTTGATTAAGTGGCGTATCAGCAATCCGGCGGGGTTTGAAGCCGTAACGAAGATTTTTGTGAACACGGTTGATCCGTGGTCTTTGCGGGATCGGATTGTCGGACGGCTGTTTGAACTGCGCAGAGAGGAAAAAATAGCGAAAGGCATTAAAATCGCCGCGGAATGTGACTGCACGCCGAACTGTCTGATGTACAATCCGAAAATCCAGCCGATGGCCGCCAATCCGTATGCTATGCGCGGGCGCGGCACAACGATGGATATGTAACGCGTCGCTTTTAACGATTAAAACCGGCAGATAAATTTTATTGCGCGGGGATGCTTTCGGGCAAACCGATGTGATACTTTTTTGACAGATCGCCGTTTCCCTTGAGAATGGTTTGATTTTTGCTATACTAAACTAAATATAGTGCGGTTTGCGGAGGTGACTATGTCTGAAGATATGGATGAAGATTTAGTTAAAATGGTGGCGCATAATAAAGCCGGCCGGCAGATGGAAGACTTTATCGCAGATTTTGAAAATCGTATTTCCGCTATTCGGGATGCCAAAAAAAGAGTGGGAAGAGAGGCCGCGGTTGAACAATATGTTCCGACGTGCAAGAGCTTTTCCAATCTGTATTGTTTGGGAACATACACATATTCTCTGAATGCCGCTATGCATAAAAACGGCGATGATCCGAAATCCGGCGGTTTTTTGAACAAAGGAACGAAAGATAAGCCGAATGAAAGCTATAAATATTCGCGTTGGGGCAGCCCTCAAACCTCTACCTATGCGGCAATCACCTATTTCGATACCAATACAAACGAAGATTTTAAAAAGTGCGGTCAAAGTTTGAAAGATATGCCTCCGGGAACGACTTTAAGCGATATGCTGAAACAGGGATATGAAAACGGATCGATTCCTATCGGTTCTTTGGTTATGGTGAAGCGTACCGACAGCGAAGGAAAGCCCGGTTTGCATGCGACAATGTTCGCCGGCTTTAATGAAAAAGGCGAACCGCTTTTTTCCTGCGCCAATCCTGAAATGATTCGTCAGCCTTGTTCAAAATGGGCTGATCAGACAGTCGAAGCAAAGAGGGGCAGAGATGTTGATTGCTATGTCATTAATATGCAGCAGGCTCTCGAAACGAAAATAGAACTCTCCGAACGTGAAAATTTGGAAAAAGACAGAGAG
>JAFVEJ010000004.1 GCA_017476085.1 Alphaproteobacteria bacterium | reverse complement strand
ATCCGTCAAAAACGGCTTGACTTGTTTGACGATTTCCGATTTGACCGACCCGACATCGGTGACGATCACGCCTTTCTTTAAAGCGGGAACAAAGCTTCCTATCGTTTCGGCAATCGCCCCTACCGGCGTGCAAACAAAAACAATATCCGCATCCGCGACGGCATCCGACGGATTTTCAAACGCTTCGTCAACAACGCCCAGCTCCAACGCCGTTTTTCGTTTTTTTTCCGAACGCGCCGCGCCCGTGATTTTATCCGCCAGTCTCTTTTGCCGCAAGACTCGCGCCAAAGACGAACCGATCAGCCCTATCCCGATAATTGCCGCTTGATGAAAATGAACAGACATATCGACTCCTAACAAAGTTTTTTTATTATATAAGAATTATACTTTCTGAAATAACTTTTTACGCTAGAATAAAAAAAATTGTTCGGAGTCCGTTTATGGTGTCTGTTTTAATTCCTTATCCGTTTATATTCGGCCTTTCATTTCTTATTCCTTTTATTGCCCGACGGTTTTGCAAATTCTATCCGGCGGACGCAGGAACGGCATTAGCCAGAGTTATTCATTTCCCCCGTTTTTCCCGACCGAAAAAGGATGACAACCGCCGCAAGCTTCGTAAGAAATTATGGCTTAAACTGGTTGGGACCGGACTGTTTTGGGGATGCTGCGGCACAGCGGCGATATTTTTAATTGTTTTCAGCGGATATTCTCCGGTTTATTTCGTTTTGTTCTGGTTAATGGCGCTAATGGCATGCATTGATGAAAAACTGAGTATTTTGCCCGATATTCTGACTATTCCTTTGCTGATTTCAGGCTTTTACGTTTCCGTTAATCCGTTAGAAGGAACGATTTTACCCGCTTCTTCCGCAGCGGGGGCATTGTTCGGATTTGCCGTCCCGACACTGACCGGCTTTATTATGACGCCGTTTCGTCCGCGTGCGTTGGGTTTCGGAGACTTCAAACTGTTATGCGCAATCGGAGCATGGCTGGGGCTTTTCGGCATTGCTGCCGTTATTTTCATTTCCGCGTTTTATTTCTTAGCCATCGCAATTATATGCAAGCGTCGTGAAGGCCCTTACGGCTTGTCTTTATTTCTGGCGACAATGACGGTTATCGCGTTAAACAACATTCCCGTTGTCAACGAATTGATCGCATCGTTTCCTTAGTCATCATCGTCATCCAATTCCTCAAACACTGCGATTCGTTCAAAAACCAAAGGCTGTTCCTCTGAAACAGGCGTATTTTTTTCCTGTTTTTCGGAAGAATCGCTCAAAATATCATCCAGCCAGTTTTTATTTTTTTCCAACTCTTTTTCCGTTTCTTTCAGGACTTTTTCCGCGCGTGTCAGATTATTGTCCGCGACAACGGCCATTTGTTTTGCGCCGGTCTTGTCGTAAACCCGCAAAGCGTCCGAAAAGACTTCGACCGCACGGCGCAGCAAATCCGCCTTTCCGCCCTCTCTGTCCGACAATAAAAACAGAGCCGAGGCCAGATTGTTGCAGGCCCTGCCCCACAGCATCGGATATTCGTCCTT
>JAFVEJ010000268.1 GCA_017476085.1 Alphaproteobacteria bacterium | reverse complement strand
ATTTTGCCGTTACCGGCGGCGTGGCCGAATCCGTTCGCGTTGCGGGAAGCGCCGGAGCGCCGGATTTCCGTCCGGTCTGCGTGGACGGCTTGAATGCGAAAGTCATCAGGGAAATGACTTTGTGGGCGAAGAAAAAAGCACCCGTTCCCGGCAATATTATTGAGGTCATGGCTTGCCCCGGCGGCTGTGTTTCCGGCGCCGGTTGTCTGAACAATCAAAAAAACGCGGCTAAAAAAGTAGCCGCTTACGCGGAACAGGGAGCAGAGCTGACTCCTGAGCCGGCGAATGGGGAACCCGAAAAGAAATAGGGACTTAATTAGTGATTTCATTCACGATTAAAAAGGAATAAATGAAAAAAAACTCAAAGAAAAAAGAAAGGAGAATTGTTCTTAAAACAAAGAAAATTATTGATTTTTATAAAAAAGAGTTCTACATAGAAATATGTGAAACAAATCACGATTAAAAAACTTGATGAAAAACGTCAAACTTTTTAATTTACTCGCATCAATCTGAAAAAGGGAAAGATTATGGAAAGCGAAGTCAAAACAGCTCAAGATTTGGAAAGAATCATCACCAAAGCGCACGAAGCGCAGGCGATTTATGCGACGTATACGCAGGAACAGGTAGATAAAATCTTCCGCGCCGTTTCTTTGGCGGCGAATAAGATGCGCATTCCTCTGGCGCGCATGGCGGTTGAGGAAACGGGTATGGGGGTATTGGAAGACAAGGTCATTAAAAACCACTATGCTTCCGAATACATATATAATAAGTACCGCAATATGAAAACGTGCGGCATTATTGAGGAAGACCACGGCAACGGCATCAAAAAGATCGCCGAACCGGTCGGCGTGATCGCAGGCGTCGTTCCGACGACGAATCCGACATCGACGGCGATTTTCAAAACGCTGATCGCTTTGAAAACGCGCAACGCCATCATCTTTTCCCCGCACCCCAGAGCCAAAAAGTGCACGATAGAAGCGGCGAAAATCTGCTTGGAAGCGGCCGTGAAGGCCGGCGCGCCGGAAGGTATCGTCGGTTGGATTGACGAACCGTCCGGCGAATTGTCTGATTTGCTGATGAAGCACCCTCACGTCGATATGATTCTGGCAACGGGCGGCCCCGGTATGGTCAAGGCGGCTTATTCGTCCGGCAAACCGGCTTTGGGCGTCGGCCCCGGAAACACGCCGGTTGTGATCGATGAAACGGCGGATGTCAAACAGGCCGTGTCTTCGATTCTGTTGAGCAAGACGTTCGACAACGGCGTGATCTGCGCGTCCGAACAATCCGTCATCGCCGTCAAAGACGTTTACGACTCCGTCAAAGAAGAGCTGAAATACCGCGGCGCTTATGTGCTGAATGAAGAGGAACGGGAAAAGGTTGCCGCCATTATCCTGACCCCGCGCGGCGTCAATCCGGCGATCGTCGGTCAGCCTGCGTACAAGATCGCGGCTCTGGCGGGCGTGGAAGTCCCCGAAACGGCAAAAGTGTTGGTCGGCGAAGTTGAAGACGTTACGACCGCCGAACCCTTCGCGCACGAAAAGCTGTCGCCCGTGTTGGCGATGTACCGCGCCGAAAATTTCGAAGACGCGATGGAAAAAGCCTATACGCTGGTCGATCACGGCGGAGCGGGGCACACGTCCGTTCTTTACACCGATCCGCGCAAAGACGACAGAATCAAAAAATTCGGTATGAAGCTGCATACGGGGCGCGTTCTGATCAACTCCCCCGCGGCGCAGGGCGGTATCGGCGATCTGTTCAATTTCAAACTGGAACCGACGCTGACGATCGGGTGCGGTTCGTGGGGCGGCAACGCCACCAGCGAAAACGTCGGCCCGAAACATTTGCTGAACATCAAAACCGTTGCGGAAAGGAGAGAAAATATGCTCTGGTTTAAAGTTCCTCCCAAAGTGTACTTCAAGCGCGGCGCGATCGATTTGGCTCTGCGCGAATTGAAAGGCAAAAAGAAAGCCTTTATCGTTACGGACAGATTCCTGTTCGATTCCGGTATGGTCAACAGAATCACCAATGTGTTGGAAGACATCGGCGTTGATTATCAAATCTTTTTCGACGTCAAACCCGATCCCGATTTGTCAACGATCAACACGGCTTTCACGATGGTGAAAACATATCAGCCCGATGTGTTCATTTCGATGGGCGGCGGTTCGCCGATGGACGCGGCGAAAATTTTGTGGCTGATGTACGAACAGCCGGAGGTCAGCTTTGAAGACGTCGCCATGCGCTTTATGGATATCCGCAAAAGAATTTGCGATTTGCCCGCTTTGGGTCAGAAAGCCGATATGGTCGCCATTCCGACGACGTCCGGCACCGGTTCGGAAGTAACGCCGTTCGCCGTGATCACCGATGACAAAACTCATATCAAATACCCGATCGCGGACTACGCTTTGACGCCGTCCATGGCGATCGTCGATCCCGATCTGGTCGATTCGATGCCGCCGGGACTGTGCGCGGCGGGCGGTAT
>JAFVEJ010000267.1 GCA_017476085.1 Alphaproteobacteria bacterium | reverse complement strand
TTTGAGCATTTTGGAGTAATCCTGTTTATAAATATGGTCGCCGGCCAAGATCAGAATATAACGAGGAGAGTGCGCGCGAATCGTATCCAAATTCTGATAGACGGCGTCGGCTGTTCCCTGATACCACACCTCATCGGAAGTTTGCTGCTGGGCCGGCCAGATTTCTACAAATTCGTTCAGCTCCGGCTGCAAAAAGCTCCATCCTTGTTGGATATGCTTGATCAGGCTGTGCGCTTTATATTGAGTCAAAACGCACATTCTGCGAATGCCGGAATTGATACAGTTGGACAACGGAAAGTCTATAATTCTGAATTTACCGCCAAACGGCACAGCCGGTTTCGCCTGTACTTCCGTTAAATTTTTCAGGCGTGATCCCTTTCCGCCTGCCAAAACCAAAGCAAGGGTATCTTTTCTTGCCGCAATTAAATTTACTTCGTCCATACCGTTCTCCTTATAACTTTTCCGTTCAACGGAAAAAAACATAAACCGGCCCTTCTGCACAGAAAAAACCGAATTGATTTATATTAACGGGATTATTCCCGAAAATCAAAGAAGAAAAAACGGTTTAAAACAAATAGCGCACCTTCAACGTTCCGTTAATCGCTTCCAATTCTTTTTGCAAAACGGAAGCGTTATCCAAATGACCGTCCACATCAACCACAACATACGCGTATTCGCCGTCCGTACGCAGATATTGCCCGCTGACATTCAAACCGTATTTTGAAAAAACACCGTTAATGCCGCTCAACACCCCCGGCACATTTTTATGAATATGCATAAAACGGGTCGTCTTGCCGCTTTCCTGAACGGGCAGAGAAACTTCGACACAGTTGACTGCTCCCAACGTCGATCCGTTGTCCGAATATTTCACCAGACGTTCGGAAACCTCCAATCCGATGTTGGCTTGTGCCTCCAAAGTCGAACCGCCGACATGGGGAGTCAAAATAACATTCGGCATTCCGCGCAGAACGGAAACAAATTCTTCCGTTTTATCTGCCGGTTCTTTGGGGAAAACATCCAAAGCAGCGCCGGCAATTTGCCCTTCATCCAAAGCTTTTTTCAGCGCGTCAATGTCAACCACGCTGCCGCGCGCCGCATTGATAAAAAACGCCCCTTTCTTCATTGCGAAAAATTCCGCGTTTGAAAACATATTGTTTGTCTGCGGCGTTTGCGGCACATGCAAGCTGATCACGTCGGAAACGCTGAGCAGTTCAGATAAAGAAGAACAGGCTTCAGCGTTGCCCATTGCCAATTTATCAACAATATCGAAATAGCGCACTTTCATTCCCATTGCTTCAGCCAAAACCGAAACCTGCGTTCCGATATGACCGTATCCGACGATTCCCAAAACTTTATTGCGAACCTCAACGGCGCCTTTGGCATTTTTCAGCCACCTGCCGTCATGCGCGGCCCGGCTGCGCTGAGGCACACCGCGCATCAGCATCACAATTTCGCCGATCACCAATTCCGCCACAGAACGCGTATTGGAATACGGCGCATTAAAAACAGGGATTCCATGCGCTTTTGCAGCCTCAAGATCAACCTGATTGGTTCCGATGCAGAAACAACCGGCTGCCATCAGTTTTTTAGCGGCATCAAAAACTTCTGCCGTCAGCTTTGTTCTGGAACGAATGCCGATCATATGAACATCGGCTATGGCCTTTTTCAGCTCTTCCTGATCCAAGGCGTTTTTTAAAACGACCAAATTGTTGTATCCGTGACTTCTGAAATACTTTTCCGCATTTTCGTGCAAGTCTTCCAACAGCAAAATTTTAATTTTATCCTTATTAAGGGACATCGTTGCCATATCGTTTTCCTTTTTACTAAAAGTGGGCCGCTCTTTTCTATACACCAAGACAGACCTTGTTTAAAGTTTTGTTTTTCGTTTTTAAAATATTGCTAAAATCCTTTAAATCGGTTAAGAAATAAAAAAACCGTTCACATTATAATTAATTTTAAGGAAGGAATCTTTGAAAAACCGATCAAGCGAAACGGCCCTTTATCGCAGCAAAGCGCTTTTTGGCTTTTCGGTCGGGAAAAACGGATTTCTGCTTAACTTTTAATTCTCTGCAACGGACATAACAAACAAAGAATAAAAAAAGGACGTCCTTATGCGCAGCTTTCTACCTTTTCTGGCAATAGTTTCTGTTTTAACGGCAAACGGCTCTTACTGTTATGCTTCGGAACAAAACGATATAACGATTGAATCCGATTTGGTGGAAATTTTGGATTCCTTTGATTCCCCAAAAGGACATAATCCGTATGCCGCTCCGAAATTGCCGGAAATTCTGGAAGCAAAAGGAACTCTTGTTTTTTTTGATAATTCACATTCCAGCGGCAAAAAACCGAAAATAGGCGGAAACGTCAAAGTTCCGTCGTCATCAAATGCGATAAGCAAGACTTTAGCACGCGCTCGGGAACGTTTATTCGGAGCAAAAACAAAACAAACCGCAGCATCCCCGACAAATCCTGTTTTTACGGACAGAACAAAAATTAATATGACCGACCTTTTGAATGAGAATGCGGCTCAAAAAGAAACAAAGGCGCGTTTTTTTAAATTGGACTATGACGGAGAAAAAACGGTTTCGTTTATTCCCCCGAACACCTTTATTGAAGTTCCGTTTCTAAAACATATTCCTTATTTTTTCAGCAGGATCGAGATTCTGAGCAGCGGATCCGTAAAAATCACGGAAACAATTCAGCGCGTTGTGGAACCGGGAGAAAACAATTTCACGGGTATTGACCGCTATTTTTCAAAATATCATACGGACAGAACCGGTAAAACGCACCGGACAAATTTAACGATTCTGGAAGCATCCATAGACAACACCCCCGTTTTGGCCAAACTTTTGCCGGATGGAAAAAACATCCGTATTTCTCTGCATGCTTCGTCCCCTCAAACGCCCGGGACACATCTGTACAGCGTTACTTATTTGTTTTCCAATAAAATAACGGAATTCAAAAACAGTTCTGAAACACCGGACTCTCCCGATTTCAAAGAATTGATTCTGGAAATAACCGGCCGTCATTGGGATATTCCCATTACGCGCGCGGGCGCATCGGTAATATTCCCGCCGAATTCAAAAATTTATTCTCAAACCGCGGTTACGGGAGGCGTCAGCGGATACGGACAAAACTATAAAATCAGAAAGGACAAAAACAACGATTTATCTTTTGTGCTGACTTTTCCTTTGGCTCCGTATGAAGGCTTTGCCCTTATGACGAACTGGTCCGAAAAGGATTCCATGCCGGCCTTTGAAAACGGAAAATTAGATCGTTTTATTATCGAATACGGCACAATGACGGTTTCCTTAATCGCGTTTTTGTTTGTTTTGTCTTATTACCTGGCAACATGGCTCAGCCAAAATAAAAATCAGGAAAAAACAAACGTCAAAGCGACTCCCTTACAAAAAGGCGACCTGACCCCGGCCGTTTTAAATTATGCTTTGAAAAAGGAAATCACACCAAATTCTCTTCTGATTGTTTTGTTGAGCATGGCTTCCAAAGGTTTTCTTTCTTTTTCCGACGACGGAAACGGGACTTTGCTGTTGGTCAAGGAAACCGATGAAGAAACCGGATTAACTTCCTTTGAAAAGCATATCGCTGAAAAATTGTTTACTAAGGACAGCACTTCTTTTGCGCTGACGCATGCCAATTCTTTGCGCCTGACGCGTATAATGGCCGATCTGGAAAAACATTTAGTTAAAGAATATCGCAAAAAATTTACCGTATTTCCGCAAGGTTACTTTTGGTTCGGTATTTTGATGGCTATCATTGCCGTTGTTTCGGTGTCTTCCATGTCTTTATTCCCGCAAATCACCGCCATGACCGCACTGGCAAGCGTAATTGTTTTAATTCCGGCCTCATTCATCGGTGGAAAAATCTATACGGAGATACGCAGAAAAACCTGGAAAGAGAACAAAGGAAAACTTTTCAAATTGAGTTTGATCGCTTTGCCTTTATTGATTTGTCTTGTTGGCTTGTTTGTCTATTACAGCATTCAAACGACCCTGTTGACCGCCGTATTTTTCTTTGCCCTGCTCATTTGTATCGGCATATTTAAAACATTACTGCGGTCTCCGTCCGTCTTGGGAAATTCGATTCTGGAAAACATTGAAGGCTATAAACTCTACTTATCGTCTCAGGACGACACCTTATTAAGTATGATGCGGAATGCCGAATCAAAAATCAAAGCATTATACG
The DNA here is from genome assembly GCA_017476085.1 of Alphaproteobacteria bacterium. The sequence goes on along the minus strand of JAFVEJ010000267.1, from coordinate 3,947 downwards.
GAAAACACTTGCCTTTTGCCGTTGCTTTGGATTTGGATCAACCTTGGACGCGCCGCTTTGTGGCTTTTTCCGAACAAGAAAATCAGTTGAAACCGGATTGGTACAAAGGTAAACTGCCTTTTACCGAAAACTTTATTGAGGTTTTAGCCGCCGAATTTAATAAGGCTTTTCCGCAAAAAACCGCGAAAAAAAGCGGTTCTTCATCGCGTTTAAAAAAGCCGAATACAAAATAGAAGAATAGAACGCCTATGTCTGACTTATTTAATAAATCCACTGTTCAACCTTCAAACGAATATTCCGCAAAAGATATTGAAATTCTGGAAGGATTGGAACCCGTCCGCCGCCGTCCCGGCATGTATATCGGCGGAACGGACGAATCCTCTTTTCATCATTTGGCTGCGGAAATTTTAGACAACGCGATGGACGAAGCCGTTGCCGGTTATGCCAGCGTCATTGAAATGGAAATGAATGCGGACGGGTCTTTGCGAGTCAAAGACAACGGGCGCGGCATTCCTGTTGATCCTCATCCGAAATATCCGGAAAAATCAGCTTTGGAAGTCATTATGACTTCGCTGCATTCCGGCGGTAAATTCAGCGGCAAAGCCTATACGGTATCCGGCGGCTTGCACGGCGTCGGTATGGCTGTTGTCAATGCTTTATCCTCATCTATGACTGTAGAAGTCGCCCGCGACAAATGCATTTGGAAACAGGAATATTCCCGCGGCGTACCGACAACTCCTCTGGAAAAGGTCGGTGCGGTTGCCAACCGTCGCGGAACAACGGTCATCTTCAAACCGGACACGGAAATTTTCGGGGAACGTCTGCGTTTTAAACCCAGCATCCTGTTTCGTATGGCGCGTTCCATAGCTTTCCTGTTCAAAGGCGTTGAAGTTCGCTGGAAATGCGATCCCATTCTTTTAACCGGAGAAGATAAAACGCCGACAGAGGAAACTCTGAAATACCCGAACGGTATGGAAGATTATCTGAAATACCGCTTAAAAGAAGAAGCCTGCGTCACACAAAAGCCTTTTGCGGGACGGGCGGACCTGCCGGACAACAAAGGCCATATCGAATGGGCGATTACCTGGCTGGAAGATTCTGACGCCAGTTTCATCAGTTCTTTTTGCAATACGATCAATACGCCGCAAGGAGGAACACACGAAACGGGATTAAGAACCGCCCTCACCCGCAGTCTGCGCGGCTATGCGGAAATGCTCGGGAACAGGAAAAGCGCCGAGATAACGACGGAAGACGTGATCGGTTCGGCGGCGATTATGCTTTCCTTGTTTATGAAAGACCCTCAATTCCAAGGTCAGACAAAGGAAAAACTCGGCTCGCCGGAAGCAACACGTCTGGTTGATACGGCCATAAAAGATCCTTTTGATCATTGGCTGTCCGGAGATACCAAAAACGCTACGGCGCTGTTGACGCACATTCTTGAACGTTCGGCAGAACGCCAACGCAAAAAGAAACAGAATGACACGGCTCGGGCTTCGGCGACCAAACGTTTGCGCCTACCCGGAAAATTGGCGGATTGCTCCAGAACATCTTCGCATGGCACGGAAATCTTCATTGTTGAAGGAGATTCCGCGGGCGGTTCGGCAAAACAGGCAAGGAACCGTGAAACACAGGCTATTCTGCCGATCAGAGGTAAAATCCTGAACGTCGCCAGCGCTTCGGAAGAAAAAATCTTTGCCAGCGAGGAAATCAGCAATATCACGGAAGCTTTGGGCTGCGGACGGCGTGAAAAGTACGATGAAAACGCTTTGCGCTACGAAAAGATCATCGTGATGACCGATGCGGACGTGGACGGCGCTCACATTGCATCATTGTTGATGACGTTCTTCTACCGCGAAATGCCGAAACTGATCCAGAAAGGGCATCTGTATCTGGCTGTGCCTCCTCTGTACCGTCTGGCATACGGCAGCAAAGTTTTTTACGCGATCGACGATGCGGACAAGGACAGAATCATCAAAAAAGAATTCAAGAATGCACAAAAAATCGAAATCAGCCGATTTAAAGGTTTAGGAGAAATGCCGCCTTCTCAGCTGAAAGAAACGACTATGGCTCCTGAAAAACGGTTGTTATTGCGCGTCTTAATTCCCGATCCCCGCCGTGAAGAAGATCAGAACGAATTTCAGATGACGGCGGATTTAGTGGAACAGCTGATGGGATCGAAACCGGAACTGCGTTTCCAATACATTCAGGAACACGCGAAGTTTTTGGAAGACCTGGATATTTAATCGGCAGTCACGCTTTTCTTATTAGGCGAAGTTTCAGCAGCTTCGCCTGATTTTTTTTCTTTATTTTTAAAGAAAGCGGCAAAATTGCTGATAATCACAAAAATTTCAATCAATCCCGCCCAATTTTTGATGCAAATTTGATAAGCCAGATAAAGAAAACTGTTAAAGCCTCCGATCACCCTTATTTGCTGAGGCGGAAGCCACCAGGTGCAGTATAAATATATCGACGCGCTCAGGAAAACCAAAAAGGAGGAAATGTCAACATAGGTGTAAAATAAAATGACGAAATATAAAATCTGAAACAGAATAAAGGCAGGCAGCCACTTTTTATTGTATTTTTCTTTGATATTGGCGACGATCAGCCAGATAAACATCAGCACAAAAGCCCATACGCCCGTCATTGACCCCAGACAATACAACCCTAAAATCGTAAAAATTTTTGCCATCAAATCAAGCAGCAACATCTGTTGCTTTGTTTTCATAAAACGGCTGGTGCAAAAACAAACATAATTGATTATCGTGAAAAAATAGCCCCAAAAAATCATTGCCGTATCCTGTAAAAAAACAATTTTCACGCTGTTTTATCCCATACAAACGACCAAAGACAATAACAAAAAGGAGAAATTAATTATTTTTTTGAAAATACGTTATTTTACGATTGACAGATCAAAAAAATCGGCTATATTTCATTTTGTTTTGAGAGCCCCTGTGGCGGAACTGGTAGACGCGACAGACTCAAAATCTGTTGTCCTTTCGGACGTGCCTGTTCGATTCAGGCCAGGGGCACCATAAAAAAGACACCCTTCGGGGTGTTTTTTTATGGTTGTTTCTGTATCTGAAGCGGACAGTCCTGTTCGGAATCGGAGCGAAGCGGAGATGAAAGGGACCCGCTTGCGGGAATTGCCAATCGGAGCGAAGCGGAGATGAAAGGGGCCCGCCTGCGGGAATTACCATTCAGGCCAGGGGCACCATAAAATAAAGCCTTGAGAAATCAGGGCTTTTTTATTGCCCGCTTTATCCGCCTTCCCTTTTTCTATCCTCTCAAACCGCCTTGGGGCACCGCCGTTTATATCGGCGTGAAAATCAACACGCTTGCCGTCTGGAGAATGACGAACCGATACGGCTTGCCGTTTGTCAAATTGGTGAAAGTCGTCCGATACCGCAAAGCCGATTTAGATATCCGGCTTGAAAACCGGTTGCAAAACAGTAGCAAGGACTAATCTTATCAACACAAAAAAACGGAGGGGCTTTTCCCTCCGTTTTTTTTGGGGCTGTTTTGTATTACCAAAAGGCAGTTTTAAAAATCAGCCGTTTTAAAGTTGTTATTCTCTGATTGCCGATGTAATTTATACGCATAAGCATAACAAGGATTATCGCCGTCCGCCACAAAAATAAATTCAGCATTCTTTTTCTATTGCAAAAAAACAACCTCCTTTGCTACCATACCCAAAGATATGGAGGTATGACATTGACTCAACTTTGCGACATTGCCGAAATCCGCGCAGGCTATCCTTTTCGGGGATCCGTGCCGGATATGCCGGACGGATTATGCCAGGTCATTCAGCCGAAAGACGTGTTCGGCGGCGGTATCATTGACAAAGTCGCGCTTCACTTCACGCCGGAACGGCTCAAACCTGATTATTTGTTAAAAGACAAAGACATTCTTCTGTCAAGCCGCGGTGAATTCAAAGCCGCCCTTTATAA
>JAFVEJ010000266.1 GCA_017476085.1 Alphaproteobacteria bacterium | reverse complement strand
TCGGCAGTTTTGAAAATCTTTTCAACCGATTCCGGAACCTGCGCCAAGGAACCGCCTTTGACCGGTTCCATTACAACGACCGGTTTGTTGTATTTTTGTGCGATTTCATAGCATTTGCGCGATTGAATACTGGCGTTGTCCCAGTCAATATAGTTGATTTGAAGCTGGACAAATTCGACTTCGGGGTGTTCTTTCAAAACTTCTTCCAGCAATTCGGGCTTGTCATGGAACGAAAAGCCGATATGTTTGATTTTTCCTTCTTTTTTCTTGTCGGCAATAAATTTGAAGCTGTCGAATTTACGGGCTTTTCCGATCGTGTTTGCGTTCACGTTATGCACCAGATAGTAATCGAAATAATCCAATCCCGTCTTTTCCAACTGCTTGTTGAAAACTATTTCCTGTTCTTCCGCTGATTTCAAAGAACCGACCGGCAATTTGCTGGCAACCGTAAATTTGTCCCTCGGATGACGTTTAACCAGAGATTCCCGCAAAGCGATTTCGCTTTCATGCCCCATGTACATCCACGCGGTATCAAAATAGGTAAATCCTTTTTCCAAAAACGTATCAACCATTTTATTTAACTGAGCGTAATCGATCGCCGTCTGATCCGCCGGATTCGTCAGCGGCAAGCGCATAAAACCAAAGCCGAGCTTGTTTGTCGGATTGATTTTGGATTTGACTTCGTCGGAAACGGCGATCGTTTGAGCGATCGTCAGTTTCGGCAAAGCCGTCAATGCAAACAAAGATAAAGAACTCATCAAAAAGTCGCGTCTGTTCATTATTTTCCCCCTTAAAAGTAAGTCAAACAAAAGAATACACCTTAAAGTTAACTTTAAAGCAAGTATTTTTTTGTTGCCGCTCGCCGGTTTGTTTCTATAAACTTGGGAAGTTTTTTATTCTTTGAAAAGAGGGAACCTGATGAAAGTTTTAATGATTAACGGCAGCGGCAATGAAAACGGCTGCACGTTTACGGCATTAAGCGTTGTTGCGGAAGCTTTGAAAGCGGAAAATATCGAAACGGAAATCGTTCAGCTGGGCAAATCGGCGTATATGGATTGCATCGCATGTATGGGCTGCCGGAAAAGCGGCAAAAACCGCTGCGTTTTTAACGACGACATCGTTAACCGCATTATTGAAAAAGCGGAAGAATCCGACGGTTTTGTTTTTGGTTCCCCTGTTTATTACGGTCATCCCAGCGGCCGCCTGCTGTCTGTTTTGGACAGAGCTTTCTATTCCGGATCCGCCGTCTTTCGTTTCAAACCGGGCGCCGCGGTCGTATCCGCCAGACGCGCCGGAACGACGGCTGCGTTGGATGTCATTAACAAATATTTCGGAATCAATCAAATGCCGATTGTGACGTCCACTTATTGGAATATGGTACACGGTAAAACTCCGGAAGAAGTTTCACAGGATAAAGAAGGCTTGCAGTCAATGCATAATCTGGGAAAAGCCATGGCTTGTATGCTGAAAAAGCAGCAACAAACCGGAAATGCTTTTGTATATGGCGCTATGACAAATTTTATTCGTTAAACGTCTTTGATTTCCGTGACTTCAAAACCCGCTTCGACCACAGCGGCCGTCAAAGCGTCGTTTGACACGTTCGCATCGGCATTCACTTCAGCCTTTTTTGCCGCCAGGTCAACCTTGACGCTTTCCACGCCATCCACGGACTGCAGAGCTTTTGTGACGAATTTGGCGCAATGTTCGCATTTCATGCCTTCAATCATAATGTTCTTAGTCATTGCAATACTCCTTTGCTGAACAAGAGGTTTATCTGAAAACCGGCGTAAACGCAAAGCATTTGTTACGACACTGACAGAACTGAAGCTCATTGCGGCCGCGGCGATCACCGGATTAAGCGAAAGTCCCCATAAAGTGAAAAAAATGCCCGCAGCAATCGGGATTCCGATACTGTTATAGAAGAAAGCCCAGAACAGGTTTCCTTTGATGTTGCGCAGAACGGCGCGTCCCAAGCGCAATGCGAAAACCGCTGCCGCAAGGTCATTTTTGATCAAGACAACATCCGCCGAAGCGATTGCGATATCCGTTCCCGCACCGATTGCCATGCCGATATCCGCCCGGGCCAAAGCCGGCGCGTCGTTAATCCCGTCGCCGATCATCGCGACTTTTTTGCCCGATTGCTGAAGTTTGCGAATTTCTGCTTCTTTATCCTGCGGCAACATATCGCTGACGACGGTATCAATGCCTGCCGTTTTTGCGACAGCTTGCGCCGTCGCTGCATTGTCGCCGGTCAATAAAACAACATTCAACCCTATGTTTTTAAAGGCTGAAATCGCTGCGGCGCTGTTTTCTTTTACCGGATCGGCAATCCCGATAATGCCGGTTAAAACGGAGTCTTTCAGACAGTAAAGCGGTGTTTTTCCCTGTTCTGCCAATGTCTGCGCCTGACGTTTCAAAATATTCTTAACGCCGGCCCGTTCCAATAAACGGGAGTTGCCGATCTGATATAAAATACCGTCAATTTCTCCGGCAATACCTTGTCCCGCGATTTGACAAAAACCGGAAACTTCTTTCAAAGAAAGGCCTGTTTCTTTTGCATGGCTGACAATCGCCAATCCCAGCGGGTGCTCTGACAACTTTTCTAAAGAAGCGGCGCATTGAATCAATTCAGTTTCGGAAAAACGCTCTGCCGTTATCACGTCGGTCACCTGCGGACGACCTTCCGTCACTGTTCCCGTCTTATCCAACGCGACCGTATCAATTCGTCCTGCCATTTCCAAAGCAGCGGCGGATTTGAACAAAACGCCTTGTTTTGCTCCTCGGCCCGTACCGACCATAACGGCGGTCGGCGTTGCCAATCCCAAAGCGCACGGACAGGAAATCACCAAAACGGAAATGCTCATGGATAAAGCAAATTCAACGCTTGCCCCGCATAGTAACCAGATAACGGCCGCTAATGTAGCTATAATGATTACAACAGGAACGAAGATACCGCTGATTTTATCTGCCAGACGGGCGATCGGCGCTTTTGAGGACGTTGCTTCGTCAACCAGTTTGATAATTTGGGCCAGAGCCGTTTCCTGTCCGGTTTTTTCCGCGCGCATTAAAAAATATCCGGATGTATTGACACAAGCCGTCATCACTTGATCCCCGACGTTTTTTTTGACGGGCAGGCTTTCTCCGGTCAATGCGGATTCGTCAATAATGCCGCTTCCCTGTGTCACGATGCCGTCTGCGGGGATTCTGACGCCGGCTTTAATGATAACGATATCCCCGACAGCCAAACTATCGGCAGGAATTGTTTCCTCTTTTCCATTTTGCAAAACGACTGCTGTTTGCGGGGCGAGAGAAATCAAACTTGTTACAGCGTCTGCTGTTTTTCTTTTGGCGCCGGTTTCCAGGAATTTTCCGAATGTTATCAGCGTTAAAATCATTGCTGCGGATTCAAAGTAAAGATTATGCGCAAAGTGAGCGGCTGTTTCCGTATCCCCGGCGTTTAATGCCGCCGTGATTTTGTACAAACCGTAAATACTGAATACAAATGCGGCTCCGGAACCTAAGGCAATCAGGGAATCCATATTCGGCGATTTGCGGAATAAAGCTTTTAATCCGTTTGTAAAATAAGCTCTGTTCAGAAAAACGACACAGTTCGTCAACAAAAATTGTATTAAAGCCAAAACGTCCGATCCGCCGATTGTATGCAAATATACCGGCAGCGGCAGTCCGATCATACCGCCCATTGAAAAATACATCAAAACGGTTGTAATTGTAGCAGATACAACAAGACGTTTTTTTAGATTGCTTTCCGCATTTTTTTGCTGCGGTAAAGTCTTTTTATCTGAAGGAAATGCACCGTATCCGGCTTTTTCAACTGCGGCGGCGATATCGTTTGCGCTTAATTTCGTTTCGTCATACACAACGATCATATCGTTTTTCAACAGATTAACGGTTGCGTGCTGAACACCCTCTAAAACAGAAACAGCTTTGTTTACACGAGCCGAACATGCCGCGCAGCTCATTCCTGTTATATTAAACAGTTGCTTTTTCATTTAAACCGCCTTGAATTAATTGCCAATATAATGAAGTATTATCAAATTTTTCGGATTTAACAATGTTTTCATAATTAATCTTTTGATTATAAACCGAAAAACGACGAATGCACGGGAACAGCTCCTGCGGAACATGTTATTTTTTGTGACGAAAGCAACTATGTGTTCACTGAGAACAGGCACAAGATATTAAATCGCCGATTCCTTTGCTGCCGGATGCATATCAGGGATTTAAATTTTCTGACTTTAAAGAAAAAAGGGAAATTATCAATGTGCTGTTTTCGGAAATAGAAATGGACGGGAAAATATAATTATTTCAATAAGGAATCCCCTGTCGAGTATCTTCGGCAGGGGATTCCGTCCAGATTGGCTGGGGAACCTGGACTCGAACCAAGACTAACGGAGTCAGAGTCCGCTGTTCTACCTTTAAACTATTCCCCAAACATTCAGTAAGTTCTGTATAACCCTTCATCTTCAATTTGACAAGTTTTTTTTTATGCAGCGCAAATTTTCTTGGTGCGATTTAGGAAAAAAGACTGCGTACCCCGTCAATAATAAACTGAGAAGCCATTGCTCCTAAAATGATGCCTAACAGTTTGGAAATGACGGTATTGATCGTTTTTCCCAAAACTCGCGCAAAATAATGAGAAAGGCGAAATAAAACATACGTTATGACGGAAACCAAAGCTAATGCCGCAATAACATACAGCTGTTGTTTCCATTGTCCATGGCGTTCCGACATCAGCAAAATAATTGATGCTATGGAACCGGGACCCGCAATTAACGGAACGGCTAACGGAAAAACGGAAACATCATTTGCATAAGGATTTTCCGTTACTTCTCCGGCGGCTTTTTCTTTTTGTTCTTCAACAAAAATCATCCGTAATGCCACAATGAACAGCATAATGCCGCCGGCGATACGGAAAGCAGGTATTGAAATTCCCAGCATATTCAGAAAATTTTCGCCCGCATAAGCAAAAAACAGCATAACAAAAAAACCGATAAAAACGGATCTTTTGGCCATCAACTGACGATATCCGGGGCGCGGACTTTCCGTCAGGCTCATAAAAATAGGCATATTGCCGATCGGATCCATAATCACAAACAGCATTGTCAGCGGCGGTAAAAAAAGATCTAAAAACGTTGCCATAGGAAAACCCTTTTTCTTGATTGTGCAATATAACAAGATAGCAAATTAGAATATAAATGAAAAGATAGGGAAAAGATTTTGTTTAAACATGTTCGCTTTTCAGATATATGTTAAACAATATTGCTTGATCAGAGAGGGATTTTATGACGAATTTGTCTCATATTCGTAATTTTTCGATTGTGGCTCATATTGACCATGGCAAATCAACTTTGGCAGACAGATTGATCCAAAAATGCGGCGGATTAACCGAGCGCGAAATGAAAGATCAAATTTTGGATTCCATGGAATTGGAACGAGAACGCGGCATCACGATTAAGGCGCAAACCGTGCGTTTGAACTATACGGCTAAAAACGGACAGGAATATCAATTAAATTTGATTGATACGCCGGGGCATGTCGACTTTACCTATGAAGTCAGCCGTTCTTTGGCTGCTTGTGAAGGTTCTTTGTTGGTCGTTGACGCGTCTCAGGGAGTGGAAGCGCAGACATTGGCAAATGTTTACAAAGCCTTGGATGCTGATCATGAATTAGTTACCGTGATCAATAAAATCGACCTGCCGGCAGCTCAGCCCGAAAAAGTAAAAGAACAAATCGAAGATGTAATCGGTATAGATACATCCAATGCGGTTGAAACGTCTGCTAAAACGGGACTGGGAATTGATGAGGTTTTGGAACGCATCGTAACAGATTTACCCGCGCCGCGGGGAGATAATGAAGCGCCTTTGAAAGCAATGCTGGTTGATTCTTGGTACGATCCTTATCTGGGCGTGATTATTTTGGTTCGCATTAAGGATGGTGTTCTGAAAAAAGGAATGAAAATCCGGATGATGGCGAACGGCACAACGCATGAAGTGGAACGTGTCGGTATTTTTACGCCTAAAATGAAGGATATTCCTGAATTAACTGCCGGCGAGCTTGGCTTTATCACGGCGGGCATTAAAACGGTCGGCGATACGAAAGTCGGCGATACGATCACGGATGACAGGCGGCCTGCGGCAGAACCATTGCCCGGGTTCAAGCCGAGTGTACCGGTTGTTTTTTGTTCTATGTTTCCGTTGGATACAAGCTATTATGGAAATTTGAAAGACGCTTTGGGCAAATTGCAGCTGAACGACGCCAGTTTTGAATTTGTTCCGGAAAAATCGGCGGCTTTGGGACAAGGATTCCGCTGCGGTTTTCTGGGGCTGCTGCATATGGAAATCATCGAAGAAAGGTTGGAACGCGAGTTCGATCTGGATTTGATTACAACGGCTCCCAGCGTCGTTTATAAAATGCATATGACAGACGGGACTTTGATGGAATTGCATAATCCCGCCGATTTTCCGGAAGTCACAAAGATAGATTTTATTGAAGAACCGTGGGTGAAAGCTTCTATTTTGGTGCCGGACGAATATCTCGGTTCCGTTTTGCAGTTATGCACGGAACGCCGCGGCGTGCAGAAAGATCTGACTTATGTCGGATCTCGGGCCATGTTGGTTTACGAACTGCCGTTGAATGAAATCGTTTTTGATTTTTACGACAGATTAAAATCCATTACCCGCGGTTATGCCAGTTTCGATTATGAAGTCGCCGGATATCAGCAGGGCGATTTGGTCAAAGTTACCATTCTTGTCAATGGAGAAACGGTGGATGCTTTATCGTTTTTGGCGCATCGGTCGGATGCTGAACGGCGCGGGCGTCAGATTTGCGAACGACTGAAAGTCCTGATTCCTCGCCATCAGTTTAAAATTCCCATTCAGGCTGCTATCGGCGGTAAAATTATTGCTCGCGAGGATATAGCCGCTTTTCGCAAAGATGTGACATCGAAATGTTATGGCGGCGATATTACCAGAAAGCGCAAGTTGTTGGAAAAACAGAAAGAAGGCAAAAAACGAATGCGGCAGTTCGGTAAAGTGGAAATTCCTCAGTCCGCTTTTATTTCTGCACTCAGAATCGGAGATGAATAACGGCGTCAGGCTTGATAAACGTAAAGTTTTTGATTTAAGAACCAATGGTTCTTTTTGCCGGTTTCATATGTTTTCAGGTTTGTAAAATTCGGAAGTTCGAAGCTTTCGGAGATAATAACAGCACCTTTAGGCAAGTCTTGTCGTAATTTTGCGGAAAGATCCTGTGCTATTTCATCGCCGGTAAATAAAACGACTAAATGAATAGACGTATAATCTGCCAACATAAAATTCTGACGTTCTATTTTAATGTTTTTATATTTTCTGGTTTTAATTTTTGCCAGAAAATATGGGATATAATCCCATTCATATCCGACAAAAGAATGCTGCGGATACTTTTCTGCCAAAGTTTTTAAAATACGCGCGTCGCCGCATCCCGGTTCAACGACATTTTTTGGTTCGGGCGGGGACAGGACAAAATCAGCCGCGTCAGATATTTCTTCCAACATTGCTTTTTTTGTCGGAACGAAAGGCGGATATTTTCCCATTTTTGATTTGATAAAAGCATAAATGAAATAATATTCGAAAATGACGGCAGCGACTAACAGAATAAAGGAAATGATATCAAAAGCGGACATTGAATCCCTCAATGTTAATTTCTGGCGGAAAAGGAAGATTTATATTTTTTTGGACGGCATAAGAAAATAAGTATGATTCCTAAAAAACCGATACTGGCCCATGCCGGCCATAACAAAATTTGACTGGCAAAGCTGTCTGTCGGTTGAGGGGAAAGACCTGTTATGATGGTTAAAATGTCAGATGTGGCTATACTGGTATATTCACCGGTGCTTAAAGCGGCAACAGCTTCGGCGGAAGCTGTAAAAATGGCGATAAATAAAAAAATCCAACCGAATAAACGTCCGAAAAACATATTCAACCTTATGTTCTGTTATGTCCTCTTATTCATAAAGACTAAGAGTTATTTTTAAAAAAAATATTAAAGAAGCATAAGAAAAGCAATATTTTGACAGAAAAAACAAAAAAAATGTTGTTTTTTGATGCTGAATGCGGTATTTCTACCCCATTAAATACGGAGAGATGTCCGAGAGGCCGAAGGAGCTTGATTGGAAATCAAGTATAGGTGTCAAAGCCTATCAAGGGTTCGAATCCCTTTCTCTCCGCCATTTTACAAAAGAACCCTTTGTTTTCAATGGGTTCTTTTTGTTTTTGTAAGCGGGTGCTTACAAAACGGGTATGGCTGAGCCTGTTTATGTTATGAGTTAGTATGAAACAGGAATCATTTTCTGCTGATATACAGCGGATATTTTTTATTTTGAATGTTTATAAAGTATTTGCATCCAAACGGCCACCAACCTTTATGAGCGTTTAGAATCCGTTTGATCAAAAAGGGGGATAGACTGAAAATATGAACGGTATTTTTATCTTGCTGAATTTTGGTATGCGGGATTTTATTTGCTATTTCCAAAGCTTCTTCCTTATTTTTCCAACAAGGATACCCTATCAGATTATGATTGTATAAAACCACCGTGTCACCGGCGTTTTCTTTGGTAATTTCCTCAATGGTTTTGCCAAATAAAAGCAATAGATTTTCATTCGTTTCAGCAGGATTGTCGCTGGCATGAACTACATTGGCATGGCATTTTTTGCGGTATTCGGTTTTAGCAGAGACAATGCGTTCGTTTTTGCCGTTAATCATATTTGGTTTATTATCGTAAACCAAAACGACTTTGAAATCTCCGGTACCGGTTTCTTTTTGCTTTTTTTTGGCTGCCAGGAGCGTTTTACCATAAAAGCGTGCCATATTTTGAGCAAAATGGCATTCCGGTCCGTCAATGCTGTAAGTTTTGAATACATCAAAACGGGATCTGATATCCTGCATAATCGCATCTTCATATTTTCCCGCATGATGCCAAATTATGAACAAGTATAGTGATGGAAAACTCTTTTCAAAATCAGTCATAAAAGCGTTTTACATAAAAAAATTAAATTTTTCAATATCTTTTTATTGATAAACGGGGGGGGGGGGGTAAATCAACTAATGATAGGGTTGCGGCGCTGTTCTCGGACAGTAAGAAATAATTTGCCCGTACCGGATGGATAAACGAATGACTTTCGGGCACAGCCTGCAGCGCCTGTAAAAAAAAGAAAGCCTCCCGCGTAAAACGCGGGAGACTCTGCTAAAAGTTTTATTTGACGTTGTTCGAATGTATTTTTTGATAGACGGCTGTCAAGACTTTGAAAAATTCGGATGCAACAACAACAGAAGATGATAAAGCCAAAATCCTGATCCATAATTCCGGTTCCAAAGGAACAGTGCCGAAAACGTAACCGCCGTATTGGCTGATGACGTACTGCAGCAGGAATGTCGCGACAAAAGCAATCAACATCAGCTTATTATCAAAGAAATGTCTGAATATGCTTTCATGAGACAGCTCGCGGCAGCAAAAAGCGTTCATCAGCTGGAACGAAACAAACAGGGTAAATAAAATCGTGCTCTTTTGTTCGGGAGAGCCGTCCAGGATATTGCATGACGTCTGCCACATAAAAATGCCGGAAATAAAGATGCCGTTAAAGATGATACGGGCCAGCATCGCTTTTGCGACGATATGCGCGTTGCGCGGCGTCGGTTTGTTCTTCATCAGGGAATTGCGGATCGGTTCCAGACTGAGCGTTAAAGCGGGAGGGCCGTCCATAATCAGGTTTACCCACAGAAGCTGCAGTGCCG
>JAFVEJ010000265.1 GCA_017476085.1 Alphaproteobacteria bacterium | reverse complement strand
TTAACGGATAAGGTCTGCATTTAGTTTTATTCCTTAAAAAGTTACAGTTAAAAACTGGTGTTTAAATTATATGGTCTCGGCGAACAAGTCAACATTTTTTGAATCAAAAAAAACATTAAAAATCAATATGTTAAAATATAGGTATTATTTTACCTACACTGTCACGAGCCGAAACAAACGCTTTCAGAAGCCACTCAATAGAAATTAAAAATCATTTCTTTCCTGAGCATGATTGCATATACTTGAATAAAAGCATCAAGGAGAAAATTATGTCCGTTCAAGTCGCCGTCATCATTCCCTGTTATAATGAAGCAGAAGCCATTGCTTCCGTCGTTCAGAAAGCCAAACAAGTCTTGCCCGAAGCGAAAATTTATGTGTATGACAATAATTCGTCAGACGGCACCGCTCAGATCGCTTCTCAAGCCGGAGCGATCGTCCGATCAGTAACTCAACAGGGAAAAGGTTCCGTTGTCCGTCGTATGTTCGCCGACATTGACGCGGATGTGTATGTGATGACGGACGGGGACATGACCTATGATCTGGATGCCGTTCCCGCTTTAATCAATACGCTGATAACGCGGCAAAAAGATATGGTTGTCGGCACGCGCAAAGAACAACAGCAGGAAGCCTATCGTTTCGGTCATCGATTCGGCAATGCGTTTTTAACCTTCCTTGTCCGTATTCTGTTTAATATCAAGCAAACGGATATGCTGTCCGGTCTGCGCGTTTTTTCCAAACGGTTTGTCAAGACCTTTTCCGCCAGATCAAACGGTTTTGAAATCGAAACGGAGCTGAACGTTTTTACCAGCATGAACAACCTTCCTTATGCGGAGGTCGAAACAAATTATTTTGCTCGTCCGGAAGGTTCTTTCAGCAAACTGTCAACCATAAAGGACGGCTTTAAAATTTTATTTATGATCCTTCGCCTTTTCAGAACGGAACGCCCTCTTCCGTTTTACGCTTTTTTCTCGCTGCTTTGCGCTGCGGCAACAATTTTTCTTTCCGTTCATCCTGATTATACGGAAACGGTTATATATCAACTTTACGTTTTTATCGGATTTTGGTTTTTCCTGTTCTGCGGCATTTTTTTAAACGGGCTGACCAAAAACAAACGTGAAAACGTCAGACTGGCCTATCTGTCTTATCCGTTTGTAAAAAGTGATGATTAGTTGTTGATTTTTAAAGCTGTTTACGACATAGTTTGATCATGAATACCGAAACAAACATTTCCGTTGAAGAAAACAGTCCTTTCAGCAAAGAAAAGGACATTCCTTTTAATGTCCCCATTCACATTGAATTGGACGACAATGGCGGCGTTGTGGAACTTCGCTCCTTTTATGAAGCCGGCATATTCGCTGCGGATGAGCTGAAAGCTTGGCATGACATTATCGGAAAAGAAGAATCGGAAAAGCCGTTCATTCAAAAAATCATTGATTTTCAACTACGTACGCCTCGTTCCGTCTTCTCTGCCGCACAGGCTGTCTTAAACGGAGAAATGACCCCTGCGGAGGGATTTTCCATTATCCGCAAAGATTTAAATGCTTACTTGGGATTTAAATGCATCCATTCCCAGGGCGTTTTAGGACAAATGGCAACGATTATGTATCGTTACGAACCGATGTTGATGGGACTGCTGGCCGGTGCGACAGGAGCGGCCGACCTTGAAGACGCAACGGGTTTCAACACTTCTTCCGATGCGGAAAGTTTCACTTTCGGTTACGCTTTTACTTTGCAATTCAGAACAAACGTCCAACCGGATATGCTGGATGGCAAAGTGTCTGAAACACTGCGTAAAATCAACAGCATTATCCGTCGTGTCGAATTGGCCGAAAAGCAAATCAAGCCTTTGGAAAACGAACATTTCGCTTTACAAAAAGGAATTGAAGAGGCTACGCATCAGCTGCAAAGCTACAGAAATGACGTGGCCGAATACATATCCCGTCTGGTAGCGGAAATTAAGCAAACCTCCGACGGAGCCGTCAACGCGATGTGGGATCAATTGAATTTGATTCAAAATGATCACGAACGTCAGCTGGCTTCTTTGCGGCAAAGCGTTGCCAGCCGTATCCGCTACGGCACGGCTCTGGATTACTGGAATGACCAGTTGCTTCAGAATCAAACCAAAACAAATCAGATGACAGGTTGGTATGTCATTTCAGGTCTGTTTACCATCACAACCGTTTTGGCGATCGTTGCCGGCATTTCTTTCAAAATGACAAATATTTCCACGTTTATGACTTCTATTACGTTAGGCTTGCCGATTGCGATCGCCTGCGGTTTGATGTTTATGCTGATTCAAACGCGCATCAGATATGAAAAAGCGGCGGCACAGGCTCAGGAAAAAGTGTCTATGCTGGAAACACTGGCAGCTTTGGAAACGGAAGGCAAAGCTAAAGACGAAGACCGCGAAGGCATTCTGGAAAACATTTTCAAAACCAGTTTTTCCTCTCCTTCCGCGTCTGAAGCCGCAACAGACGAAGAAGAAAAAAGCGAATAATCCGGCTGACTTTATTCTTTATTTGACGGAATCAGCGTAATCACGGAAATTTCTGACGGAGCGAACAGCCGCATTGGTGGTCCCCATCCGCCTGCGCCGCGGGAAACATACAGTTTTATCCCGTCAACATCATACAATCCGGCGACAAAATCATTAAACCGCTTGACAAGAAAATGAAACGGAAAAATTTGTCCTCCATGTGTATGGCCGGAAATTTGCAAATCAATCAGGTCTTTGTTCAATCGCCTGATAAAACGCGGAGAATGTGACAGAAAAATACGATAAGCTCCTTCAGGCGCGGCTTTTAATGTGCTCTTAATTCCTTGCATTGTTTGATCGGAGATCATCAGCAGCTGCGGATCGGGCAATCC
>JAFVEJ010000029.1 GCA_017476085.1 Alphaproteobacteria bacterium | reverse complement strand
GGTATATGCTCGGCCCCGTTTGAGGGCGTCCTATTTGAACCGTTTTCCGAAACGCAACCCGCTGCCGTCAGACAAAAAACAAAACTTAGAAACAACCTTTTTTTCATATCGATTCCCGATCCGGATTCTTGATTAAAAACAGTCTTTGCATAAAAGCCATAGCGACTAAAGGCGATATCGCATTTACTATCGGAACAGTCATTAGCACCGCAATCATAATCCCCGCCCTGGCCCAATATATATGATAACGGTTAAAAAGGTCTTCCGCTTTCTGTTTTTCCATATAGCGCAAAGCAACGGCAAAAAAATATTCCCGCGCCAATAACCGTCCGTTCAAAATGTAATATAAAACAACCGGCAAAAAATTCACAAAGGGAATCAAACCTAAAATCATCGTTGCGGGAATTAAAAATGACGATAAAACGATTCCTTTAACGGCAACAGCTCCCGAAACGATCAAACTTTCGGACAACGGCACATTCCGCAGTCTGTGAATGTTGTTTTGAGCGGACATGCGGTCCACCACCGAGTCGATAAAGAATCCGGAAACGAAAGTGACCACGGAAGGAAAAAGCATCAGAGACATAATGAAAAACACAATATATCCAAAGGCTTCCGCTATTTTTTGTACTTTTGGCATATCGGACAAAGGTAAAAATGACAGCGCATAGGAAAACCCTGAAAACAACACAGCGAAAACAACCAGAGCCAACAGAACGGCTCCGACTATCAACCCTCTGATTTTGTTTGAAAAAACGTCCTTAAATGCCTTTTTTAATTCTGAAAACATCTCTACTTTCCAAAAAAAGTTTCTTTATTTTTGTAACAGAGTCTTGCTTGAATTGTAAGTTTCTTTATACTGCATTTGCACATTAACCCCATACGGAGGTTTTAGATGAACGCTCTGACCCGTTTTGATGTCGTTGCCATCGGTAATGCCATGGTTGACGTATTGGCCAATATGGACGATGAGTTTTTAACAGAACATAACATGCCTAAAGGAATGATGACGCTGATAGACGCGTCTTCGGCGGAAACGATTTATCATCACATTGCGCAGAACGGTGTCGAATGTTCCGGAGGATCAGCGGCAAATACGGCGGTCGGCATTGCGGCTTTAGGCGGAAAACCTGCTTTTATCGGCAAAGTCGCCGATGACAAATTAGGCGATGTTTTCAGAAAAGATATCACGGAATCCGGCGTTTATTTTACGACTCCGTGCCTGGAAAACGAAAAACCGACAGCACGCTGTATGGTCATTGTTTCCCCCGACGCGCAAAGAACGATGAACACCTATCTGGGGGCTTGTTCCAAACTGTCCCGCAAAGACATTGACGAAGATCTGATCCGTCAGGCAAAAATCGTTTATATGGAAGGATATTTATGGGACAGACCTGAAGCGAAAGACGCTTTGGCATACGCCGTCGAACTGGCGCACAAACACGGACGAAAAGTTTCGCTGTCCTTGTCCGATCCGTTTTGCGTCAACCGTCACCGTGACAGCTTTTTGCAGCTGATTAAAAGCGGTGTCGATATCTTGTTTTGCAATGAAGACGAAATCAAAGCTTTGTTTGATACAACGGATCCGGAAGACGCTTTCAAAAAATGCAAAGATCTGTGCGATATTGTCATTGTCACGCGCGGCGCCAAAGGCGCTGTGGCGATTTGCGGCGAAAAGCGCCACGAAATTCCCGCGGAACCGATCAGAAAAGTCATTGACACGACCGGTGCCGGCGATTTGTTTGCGGCCGGCTTCCTGACGGGTTTTGCGAAAGACAGAACTGTTCCGGAATGTCTGCAAATAGGTGCTTTGGCCGCGGCGGAAATTATTTCTCACTACGGCGCACGGCCGGAAACGTCTTTAAGCGAACTGATCGCCAAAAAGGTAGGATAAATATTACAGACAATTTTCCTGCGTAAAACGGCATTCTGCCAAAAGTTTTCCGCTTTTATCGTTGTAATGCGTAATCAGAGAAATCCCGTTTTTCAACAGAGTATCGTTGGCCACGCCGCACATAGCGGGTTCGACTTTCGGACAAATTTGCGCTTCCATTACCGGCCGCATCAAATCGGTTTGCGCTTCGGGTATAGTGCCAAGATCCATTTCAATGCGGTAAACATAATGAATCTCGTTTTTTTGGCCATAGACTTCCGTCCAGGTTGTCGCCTGATCTACTTTAAACGGCAGTATTTTCTTTGCTTCGGTTACGGCCGTGTCAACAAGCTTTTGTTTTTCCGCTTCCGACATTTCTTCCATTTCCGCAGCTTCTTCCGTGTATGGAATACCCGCCTTCGGCTTTTTCATGCCTTGGATAAACTCATGCTCGGACAAAAAACCGTCTTTGTTTAAATCCATACGGGAAAACTGTTCCTGAACAGTTTCCGCCAAACACGGAAAAGTCAAAACGGAAAATAAAGCAATAACCGGCAGATAAGACATAAAGCCTCCTTCTTAAATTAAAACCTTTCTTCAGTATATACAAAAACTGCCGAACGGCACATAAAAAAAATGCTACGCATTGACTCGGTCTGGAATTGACAAAAAGAACAATAATCCTTAAAAAGCATACATACACAAATTTCTGTTTTAAACAAAGAAGACTTCCGATGCGTAATATTGCGATTATTGCCCACGTTGACCACGGCAAAACAACTCTGGTCGATACTATGCTGCGCCAAAGCGGCACGTTCCGCGACAATCAGGTCGTTGCCGAACGCGCTTTGGATTCCAATGATCTGGAACGCGAACGCGGCATCACGATTTTAGCCAAATGCACTTCCGTCGAATGGAAAGGCGCGCGCTTTAACATTGTTGACACGCCGGGGCATGCGGATTTCGGCGGCGAAGTCGAACGCATTCTGGATATGGTTGATTCGGCCATCGTTTTGGTTGACGCGGCGGAAGGCCCTTTGCCGCAAACAAAGTTTGTTGTCAGCAAAGCGCTGAAAGTCGGATTGAAGCCGATCGTTGTTATCAACAAAGTCGATCGCCCTGATGCCCGTCCGCAGGAAGTTTACGAAGAAGTCTTTGATTTGTTTGCTTCTTTGGATGCGACGGACGAACAGCTGGACTTTCCGGTGCTGTACGCTTCCGGCCGCGAGGGATGGGCGGTCAAGGATCTGGACAAAGACCCCAGAGATTCCATCGCTCCGTTATTCGATTTGATCATGGACTACGTTCCGCCGCCCAAATGCGACCCGCATGGCCCCTTTTCTTTATTGGTCACAGCGATCGAAAACGATCCGTTCGTCGGGCGCATCCTGACCGGAAAGATTCATTCCGGCTCGATTAAAGTCAATTCGATGATCAAAGCGATCGGACGGGACGGCAAAACGATCGAAACCGCGCGCGTCAGCAAAATTCTGGCTTTCAGAGGATTAAAACGAACCGGATTGTAAGAAGCGTTCGCCGGCGATATCGTCGCTCTGGCCGGATTGACCAAAGCGACCGTGGCGGATACGTTATGCGATCAATCCGTAACGGCTCCGATTGCCGCTCAGCCGATCGACCCGCCTACTTTGGCAATGACTTTTTCCATCAACACCTCGCCTCTGGCCGGCAAAGAGGGCGATAAAGTAACTTCCCGCGTAATTTGGGACAGATTGCAGAAGGAAGCGGAAGGCAACGTGGCTTTGCGCGTTTCCCGCACGGAATCGACCGACGCTTTTGAAGTCGCCGGCCGCGGCGAATTGCAGCTGGGCATTTTGATTGAATAGATGCGCCGCGAAGGATTCGAACTGTCAATCAGCCGCCCGCGCGTTTTAATGCAGGTTGACCCCGTTTCCGGCAAAAAACTGGAGCCGATTGAGGAAGTCATTGTTGACGTGGACGACCAATATGTCGGCACCGTTTGCGAAAAACTGGGCGAACGTCGCGCTGAAATGACGGATATGCGTCCGTCCGGCGGCAACAAGACCCGCATTACCTTCCTTGTCCCGTCCCGAAGCCTGATCGGTTATCATTCACAGTTTTTAACGGACACTTGCGGCACGGGCGTG
>JAFVEJ010000264.1 GCA_017476085.1 Alphaproteobacteria bacterium | reverse complement strand
CGTGATCGTAACGGTCACGACATTCAGCGCCGCGTGCCTTTTCACATCGTAACGCAGAACGGAACCGGCCTCTTTTTCAAAGGTCAGCGTCAAACCGTTGTAAATCGATTGGAGCCCCGGATATTTCATGCCGACGATGCGGGTGGATGCCAACAGGACGCCCAGAGGAAACTCCGCGCACTTTTCCGACAACGCGGGGACAAGTTCTTTCATCAGTTTTTTGTCGCAGCCGATCGTTTCCGTTAAGCCGGAAACGTCATATTCCGCCGGAACAAAAGGTTCCGCAGCGGCAAAGGACATATCCGGAACGGCCTGCGCCGCGGTTTTCACACCAAAATCAAAAGAAATCGAAGTGCAAAGCGTTCCGCCGGTCGTGCAAAGCTTCGCCGTTCCT
Organism: Alphaproteobacteria bacterium; assembly: GCA_017476085.1. The sequence continues at coordinate 11,497 of JAFVEJ010000264.1, read as the reverse complement.
TTGTTTTCCGTGACGGAAACATCAATCGTGAAAGGTTCGTTTACGCCAAGCGCATTACTGAAATCCGCTTTGATTTGAGCAACCGAAAACGGCGCATTGATTTTATCCGCGGCTTTTTCCAATAAAAACAACAGCTGATGTATCCCGTGAACGACTTGTTTTCCGAATAATGTTTTTCGGGCATACAGCTCGTTTGTATGCAGCGGGTTGAAATCGCCGGCCAATTCGGCAAATTGCTGCTGACGTTCGGCGGAAACGGCAAAAATCTTACTCATTCACGCACCTCGACGGTCAGACCGCTCAAATCGATTTTTTCCGGTATTTCATAGACGGCCGTTCCCCGTTCGCCGGTTTCCGTTCCTGTCAGCGCCGCCAGCCATTTCAAAGCCGGCATGTTGCGTTCACCTTTCAGATAGGGAATTTCCATTTGTTTTTTCGCATGCAGACGGTTTTGAGCCAGACGGAACAATTCCGGCAGCATCACGTCTTCCAAATTTCTGCCCAACGCCCGACAGGAAACCGTCAGCTCGTCAGCCGTCAGAACGCCGTTTTCCGCATGCGCCGCCAGAATGACGATAATACCGCTGTCCGACAGGGAATCCGACATATGAATCGTGATGACGCATTTGCCGCTGTCCCGCATAAACGAACGAACATCCGTTTCCTTGTAGCGCTTATAGCTTAAAATGAACTGATTCGTTTTCCCGAACAGTTCCGCCACGCGGGGGATTTGCGTTTCGTCGTTGACGGAATAAACCAGTTTGATGCCGAGTTTCTGAAAATACTCTTCACGGGAAAGCGTTTTGGCCAGTTCCATGCGCGCGGCGTTTGCCTGAACGTCTTTCGTCCGTAAAGCGTCTTCGGCGGAAGAACGCAGTTTCATCAGCCCCGGATAATATGAAACGACACGGGCGATGTTTTCTTTTGCCAAAAGCGTTTTGACGCCGGTCGGACGTACGTTTTCGATTTCCGCCGGATTGTCGTCGATAAACAGCATCGCATCCGTTCCGATATTCAGCGTTTTGGCCAGTTTTAAGATATTGTCGGCTTTGGATTGCCAGTTAATCTGAACGGCCGTAAAATCCTCCATCTTCAGGACAAAATCCGTTCTTTTTTCAAACATTTTCCGGACATCCTCTTCTTCGTTTTTCGAACAAAGGCAGATGAAAAAACCGTCTTTTTTCAATTTCTTGATTTCGCTTTGCAAAGCGTTATCCGGAATAAGAGCGTCAACGCCGTCTTCCCCCAAAATCCCTTTATAAAGCGTGTTGTCCAGATCCAGAACGACGGCTTTCAGCGGCGTTTTGAAAATGGCGGGAATATACTTTAATCCCAGAACGCGGGCGGCTTCCAAAACGGCTTTGTTGGACAGACGCGTTCCCGAATAAGCCTCTTTCGCTTCGTCATACGCCTGATCGCCCAGTTCCGCCAACCAGTCGTCAACACGAAAAGAAAAACAATCCGCCGCCGTTAATGATAAATCGACCGAACGCCCCGTATAAGCCAGCAAAACGGGCTTTTGCGTTTTTGCCGAAAGCGTTTCGGCCCGCTCCTTTAAAAACGCAGCGATATCCGATGTTTTGTAACGTTCGATATCCACCCAAATCAAATGCAGATCGGCCTCGATCGTCCGGAAATTCAGACTATCGTCATAATCGCTGTAATCAAAAGAAGCTTCCAGACCGGAAAAACGCAGAAAAACATTCAGAATGCCCGCCGTCATTTCAAAGGAATGATTGCGGTAAACGGCGATTTTTATTTTTCTTTCCGCTTTTTGTTCCGGCAGTTTCAATAAATTCAGCCGGTTCAGAGGAAAAGCAAACAGAGCGTCGCACATCAGCCTTTCAGCTCCTCTACTTTCCGGATGATTTTTTGCATTGAAGTCAACTGAGGAATATCAGCCGCATCAAAAGAAACGCCCAGCTCTTCTTCCAAAGTCATAATGATTTCGATATGCTTCATTGAATCCCATTCCTGTTCCGTTTCCATTGAAAAATCGGAATCGGGGGAAATTTCGCGACCGAATAAAGCTGAAAAAACAGCGGCAACCTCATCTGACATTTTAAAGTATCCTTTCCGTTTTCTTTTTAAAATCTTCGACCAAAGCGGCCTGTTTGACGATGGCGGCATAGTTTTTCAACCGCGTTTCTTTGTTTTCAACACAGTTTTCAAAGCGGCAAATAGACTTATAAAAAGCATCGTCCGCCTGCATTTCAAAGTGTTCCGTCTTTCCGTTTTTGCTGATCTCATAGGAAGGAACGAAACCTTCCGGCGCAGTTAAAATCCTTCCGCTGCGCAAGGTGCCCAGACTGCCCCATATTTCAACCGAGCAACGGTAATCGTTATCCATCCCGAAGGAAACCTGCGCAACCTGCCCTTTGCTGTTTTGCAACGTTGCCGATCCCGCGATTTCAACATCGTATTTATCCGTGTAAAGCACGTTCGCCGTTTTTACTTCGGCGTTTCCGCCCAACAACAGGTTTGCGTATTTAAACGTATAACCGCCGCAATCTAACAACGCGCCGCCGCCTAACGCTTTGTTGTATCTGAAATCGTTTTTGCCGCGGTCGGGGAAACCAAAATCGATACGGAACAAACGGACTTCGCCTATGGCTCCGCTTCGAACGACTTCATTTATCGTTTCAATCTGCGAATGAAAAACAAACATATAATTTTCGTGCAGAGCCCGCCCTTTTTCCTTTGCCAACCGCACCAGTTCCTCAGTATCCGCCAAAGAAGCCGTTGACGGCTTTTCAACCAGAACATGCAGTCCGCGTTCCAAAGCACGTTTTGCCCATTTGTAATGCAGGGCGGGCGGTAACGGCAGATAGACGGCGTCGATTTCACCGGAAGCCAGCAAAGTATCATAACCATTGAAAACTTTTCCGCCGTATGTTTCCTTGAAACTTTCCGCTTTCTTGCGTTCGTTGTCGATAACGGCGGAAGAAGCGTCATTAACGTCTTTCCCAAACCACTCTTCCGCTGTAGCGTAAGCAACGCCGACATAATCAAAATCCATCTTTTTCAAAGCCGGCAGAAAACGTCTGAAAGCTATTTCCGAAGGACAAATTATTCCGATGCGCACGATTTATTTCTCCTCCGGCCAATCCAGCAGCGAAAGCAGATTGCGCAGCTGAATGTTCAACAAATTATTGTTTGATATCAACGCGTTGAGTGTTGCATAATCAACCCACAAAGAATCGTCCGAAAGCGGCAGTTCGTCTTTTTCGATTTCGGCAACGACATTTCTGTTCTGTTCGTGATAAAAACGTCCGCCTTCTTCGGACAAGACAACATCGATCAGGAAATGTTTGTCTTTATCCTTTTCGCAAAACAGTCTGTAAGCGGCGTCATCGCCGTCATAATCGGCGCTGTTGGCGATTTGAATGCTCGGACCGAATTCGACTTTGTCGAAGCATCCTATTTCGGGACGCAAGGAAATCAAATATTTCCGCACACCGTCATCAACGCAGGTAAACAACACGAACAACGCCTTGCTTTTGGCTTTAAACAACGGCTGCGTCCATATCTGTGTTTCCCGACCTTCGATTTCGATCGCGTAGTACCTGACATCGAAATCCGCTCGTTTGGTTGATGTGATGCCGTTGTCGTCCACGATCCAATCCGGCAACGTTTCCAAAGAAATAAATTCTTTCAAAACGTCTTTATACATTTTGTAGTTGTTCAGCATGGAAAAAGCCGTTTTGGTTAATTCGCGGTCTTTTTGGAAAACGGAACGGAAAAAAGCGTTATCGCGGAAAAGATTTTCCATATTTTCCCCGTTCAAACCGTTGAAAACCGTCAGCAGGCCCGATAAAACCGTACGAGCGTCCATATTGACCAGATTATCGATCTTCATCAGTTTTTTGATTTGTCCCAACGTCATCCACTTATAATTCGGATGAACGGGAACATTTTCTTTCGTCAGTAAAATGATATTGCGATTTCTTTTACCGAAAAATCGGCTGCCCTGTTCCGATTGAATTTGATCGTAAAGAACCGTTCCGTGTTTTTTTGAGTCCTTAAACCAGTCAAAATAAAGCGGCATTTCCCCGCCATGAACGCGGGTGAAATTGCTTCTGGTTGCCTGAATGGTCGGAGATACCTGAACACCGTTCACGTTTCCCGGTTCGATTTTCGCCTGCATCAGAAAATGCAAAACACCGTCAATTTCTTTGACGATAATGCCTAAAAATCCGATTTCATCCTGAAAAATAATCGGCTGTCGCGTTGCGGGGGTATTATCAATCCGGCAACAAAGGCCTCTGACGGAAAAAAACTTGTTTTTCTTGTTCAGAATTTCGCCTTTGTTTTTGTCGTAGAACCAGAAATTCCCTTTTGAAAACGGGATTTCCTCTATTTTGACGCGCGTGTTTTTGTTGATTTCGTTTATCCATGCAAAAACATTGTCCATAGAACAAAGAGAACTTTCATCTTTGTTCCACGAATCAAGCACTTTTTCGGCAACGGACAACATCAGAAAAAGGCTCCTTAAATTTCTTTGCAAACCCGTTCGACATCATCATCGGTCATGCCGACATACAGCGGCATGGAAACGATACGGGAAGAAACGTCTTTGCTGACGGGGCAATCGAATTTTTCCGTCAGGTACGGCAGTTCGGTCAAACTGGGATGGAAATAACGGCGCGGGAAAATATCGGCTTTGTTCCAACGGTCGAATGCCGCCAGCAATTCTTTTTCGTTTTCAAACAGAATCGGATAGTACGCATGATTGAAAATCAAATCTTTCTGCGGTTTCGGACGTTGCACTTTACCTTTCAGAAGTTCGTCATAAACGGCACAAATGTGTTTGCGGGCTTCAAAAATCTCGTTGATATGGTCAAAGACCGCCAGTCCGAGCGCGGCGTTAAATTCTTCCTGCTTGCCGTTAATGCCCAAGCAAACGTGCTCCGTTCCGTTCAATCCGAAATGCTTTGCCTGATCCAACCGTTCGTGCACGGCTCTGTTCCTGCAGATGCAGGCGCCGCCTTCCGCCGTGTGGAAAATCTTTGTCGCCTGAAAAGACAAGGTCGACACGTCGCCGTAAGAAGTCAGCGATTTTCCCTTGTAAATCGAACCGAATGCGTGCGCCGCGTCGTAAATGACTTTCAGACCGTGCTTGTCGGCGATTTTCTGAATGGTTTCAACATCGCAGGCATAACCGAAGACGTGAACCGGCATGATCGCTTTTGTTTCAGTGGTGATCGCCGCTTCAATCTTTGCCGGATCAAGCGTAAAATTATCCGGCTCAATATCAACAAAAACAGGCTTGCACCGTTCCCATAAAATACTGGATGTTGTCGCCACATAGGTAAACGGAGTTGTAATCACTTCGCCGCTTTCGATGCCCAAAGCCTTTAAAGCAAATTGCAGAGCAATCGTGCCATTGGTGACGATTTGAAAATTTTCTACCTTCAAAAACGATGACAGACGACGTTCCAATTCCTGACCCAATGGACCGGAAACGGCCTGTCCCGTCAGAATGCCCGTTTCATAGATTTTTTTAACATACGCCAGGTATTCTTCAACGGGCGGCAAAAAAGGACGTGTAACAAAAATTTTATCTGTCATAGTTTTTTCCCTGAAAAAAGAAAAGCGAACGGGACGATCTTGGAAACGCATTGAAAACCGTTTTCCCGTCTTTTAGGTCAAGGGCCTTGGACATAGACGGAACCTCCCGTTCATAAAAAAAGATGAAGGAAAACATCATTAAATCGCCTCCGGCTTCAGTTCAGGGTGATCTTTGACATATACGAATAAGGAGGAGCGAGGTATGTTCAGCATCCGGCAGATTTCCGGTTCCGTCTTTCCCGATAGGAGCAATTTCCGGATCTGCTCTTTTTTGGCATCCCATTTCTGACTGGTATTTTTTCTGCCGCGGGGACGTCCCAATGTTTGTCCTTCCCGCTTGCGAAGAGCCAAAGCCTCTTTCGTCAAAGCGGAACGAACTTCTTCCGCAATATTCGCGACAAGTCCGAACGCATGCGCCATCACCGTCGAAGAAACATAATCTTCGCCGAACGTTATGTTGTCTTTGCAAGAACAGACTTTGACGCCTTTGGACAACAATTGCTGTAAGATTTCAGAGATCGAGCGGATTTCTTTGCCCAGACGGAACGTCTTTTCCAATAATAAAACATCCTTTTCTTTGAATTTTTCAGGATCGAAAGTGGTCGAATCAAGCCATTCATCAACGCTCAAAGCATGGCTTTTCGCATAAGAGAGAATACTCTCTCTTTGTTGTTTGAAGCTTTCAATGACGGGACTATCCTGCACAAATCCGTAAATCATTAAAGAAACAGCCTTTTTCCATTCATTCAACACTTAAAGAAGTGCGTTTAAATATTCTCCTTTTTCTTTACATAAACCAAACACTTCTCTTTTACAATAGCCTTTTTTGAAAACGGCTCTTTTTCTATCTTCTTCCGGAATCAAACAAAACTCCTGCCAGTTGAAGAAACGGGACGTTTTTTTCATATACTTAAAGTCAAAAAAAGATATTCCTTTACTGTTTCAAAAAAGAGTAAAGCGAACTGACGCTTATTCCCGTCATACGGGCTATTTTTGTCTTTTCCGTTCCCTGTTTTAACAATCTGCGGATTTTCTTTTCCTTGCCATTCCAGATGTGTTTCACATTTTTTCTGCCTTTTGGGCGGCCGATGGCTTTCCCGTTTGCTTTGCGGCGCTGCAGAGCTTCTTTCGTGCGCTTGCTGATCATCTCCCGTTCCAATTCGGCGACAAGTCCGAACGCAAAAGCTAAAATTTTGCTTTGAACGTTGTCGCCCAATTCGTATCCGTCCTTAACGGTCAACACCTTTGCGCCGACTTTCATACAATGTTCAAGAATTGAAATGACCATAAACAACTTGCGCCCCAAGCGGGACAATTCGGAACAGATGATCACGTCTCCCGATTTTATTTTTTTCAGTAATTTGCCCAACTGTCTTTTTTCCGGCTCTTTCATTCCCGAAACGCCATTGTCAACGATCCAGCTTTCGATCGGCAGATTAAGTTTCGCCGCCAAAGCCTCCACACCGATTTTCTGATTGTCGCAGTCCTGCTTGTCCGTTGACACCCTTAAATAGCCATATACCGTCATATCGTTTATCCCTTTCTTTGATCGTTTTCGAAAAAACAATCTATTTAGCAATAGAAAGGTTTTTATGGGGCAAATGTCAGATAAAAATCAAAACAACATTTTCGTTGGATGATGCGGCGGCGTTTGACGAATAAGAGGAAAAACCTTAACAGAGTTTTACATCAATTATCTTTAAACGATGTTAAAGAAATGATTAACAGAAGCGCTTCCGTTCAAAAGAAAACAATATACGAAAAGAGTTCTTTTTAATTTGTCTTTAAATATCCGGCATATCGTCGGGATCGATTCGGAAAAGCGATGGTTAAAATAAAAAAACTCCCGTATAAAAAATACGGGAATTTTAATTGTTAATTCAAAACAGATTTAGTTTAAAGCTTCTTTTAATGTCTTTCCGGCTTTAAATTTCGGCTGTTTGCAGGCGGGAATTTTAATTTTTGCGCCTGTACGCGGATTGCGTCCTTCTTTGGCGGGACGAGCAGCTGTGCTGAATGTGCCAAAACCGACCAAACGGACATCTTCGCCTTTCTTTAATGCTTCCGTGATTGCGTTAACGGCTTCATCCAAGATGACTTCAACGGCGACTTTAGAGGCACTGGCGTTCTTTGCAATTTTAGCAACCAATTCAGATTTGTTCATAATACAACTCCTTAAAATCATAAACAGTACTTTTACCTTAATCGTTTTGTTTGTTTCGATCAAATTATTTTTTGATTCATTTGTTTTTTGTGAAAAAACTATGAATTTTTAGACGAATAAGGAGTCAGGAATTATTTTTTTGTTTCATAAATCGTTAGGTTTGGCATAATACGAACGGCAGGCAATTTTTTTAGGAAATTTAAAAATGCATTCGGATAAAAATGATCAATTAAATGGAAAAGAACAGATAACAACCGAAGAAAGCGGGAATTTTTATGAAAATGAAACACCTGAGGATTGTTCCAGGGAAGCGCTGAAAAAGATAAATCAGTTATTTGATCAATTTAACCGAGCCCATTTGTTGGAATATATTGAACTGGTTAACAGTCCGAAGAAACTGTTTTGGCTGAATTTTCTTTCCGGCCTGGCCAAAGGATTAGGGTTAACGATAGGTACGGCGATCGTTTTGACGATTTTATTCAAGCTGACACAGCATATTATTGCTTTGAATATTCCGTATATTACTGTCTGGATTTCCGAATGGATCGGAGAAGTATCCAATTTGCTGCATGCGGGAAAATAAGTAATAAAAAAGGCTCCGGTTCCGGAGCCTTTTCGGTTTTTTACCATTTGATTTTAGCTGTTTTTTGTTGTTTCTTGACGGAGTAGTGAGCGCTGCCAAGAATTTTTGTCGTTTTGGTTTCCAGAATCTGCAAATCAAACGTGTATTCCTGATAGGTTTTATTGCCGACATCATGACGGTCGCCGGAGATAATGCCGGTGATCAAAGTGTCTGCGCCCAGCTTTTGTGCTGCTTGGATAACATCTTGTGTTCTGACGGAACCGCCGCGTGTCCGGGCCATTTCTTTGGCGACAGCTTTGTTTTCCGGGTCGATAACGTTAAATCCTTCCGCTTCGTTAAGAAGTTTTTCTTTTAAAGCGGCATTTAAAGCGACGCGCGCTGAATCCATATCGGAACGATCGGTTTTGTTTTCCAGTTGGGCCAAATAGAGTGTTGTTTCTCCGTTCGGGCGCTTTTCGATATAAGTTTTCAGCTTTTTGCCGGAAATAATTTTATCGGCAATGGCGGCTGCGGCTTTTTCCGTATCGCCGGGTGTCCAATCGGCGGTGGCGATGTGTTCGTCCTGATCCATATAGGGATTCAAAGTCGAACATGCCGAAACGATTCCGACCAAGGTTAAGATAAGAAGATGTTTTAGTTTTTTCATAGTGTTTTCCTTTTATTAAAATGAAAAATCGCCGATGGCATCCGTCAATTCCTGTTTGAATTGATCAGTAATGAACGGCAACGTTTTCTTTTCGTTGACGCCGGCTTCCGTCAGCGTTGTTTCAAACAGCATTGTTTGTTTGCCGTTTTGGGCATTCTTTGCTTTCAGTGAAAAAGTGAAAGCGTATTTATGCAGCCCTTCCACGTCGAACGGTTCTTCTTCGGCAGACACGTCAACGGTTATCGTTGCCGAACATTCGTTGGAAACGATATGTCCGTTGTCTTTGAAGACGTTTTTAACCGTCCGTTTGAACGATTCCGTTTGTATCCCTGAAAATTTCAGGCAAATATCTCCGGTTTTCGTTTTTTCTTTCCGGTTTTTGAAAACGTCATTATATGAAAAGTTTTCCATAACGCCTTTACCGGTTAAAACGATCATCAATTCGTTCAATTCCCGTCGTTTTTCGTACAGTTTTTCGGCTTTTCGGGCGGAAGCCGCATCATCGTCGGCAATATAGGATTCCATTTTGGAATCGATATCATCGATTTCTGCGGCAATAATCCGGCCGGCTCTGGGCTTGTTCAGAGAAGCCAAAGCATAAACGGTATCGCCTTGCATGAAAGTTTCTTTGATTTCAACGGATTTTAACAAAACGTCCGATTCTTCGGACAGTTTTGATTTTGCTTCGGAAGAAACAGTATCGTTGTCGGAGGATACCGAAGAGGAGAAAGAGGATTTGACTTTCGCTTGAAAGATTTTAGCTATTCCCGCACGGGCGTCGGCTGTCGCCGTTTTCATGCTTTTGGCTGTTCCGACGGCACAGAATGAATCCTCATCGCAAACGGAATAAGGATTATTTACCCATTCGGGCTGTTTGGCTTCTTGTGCCTGAACGGTAAAAGAAGCGCAAATCAGTCCGAGGGTTAAAGCATAAGCTTTAATTTGTATCATCAGTTTGCTCCGACGGCCGCTTCCAGAACGGCTCCGGCCAGAGGCGCGCCTGTTTTAACCAGATCTATCGTTGCATCCACGGCCGCATTCATCGCTTTCTGATCGTCTTTGGACAGTTGGCGCATCGTTTTGGCCTTGTACGCTTCCAAAGCTTCGGCTAAAGCGGAATTGGAAATGCGAACAGCCACGTCGCACTTATAGCCGATTTTGTTCTTTTCCGCGCCGAGTTCGGTAGAATAAGCTCTTTTCTCCCAATATTTTCCGGTAACGGCAACCCCGTGCAAATTGACCTGAATATTTCTTTCCAGTTCGTTTTTAACGGTTCGGTTGGATTCATCGTCTTTTGAAGAAGATTTTTCCTTAAACTTACTCATAATTTCCTGAGAAATTTCCGAAGCGACTTTTTGTGTCGCACGGCTTTCGGCCAGATTCAGACATAAATTCTGATCGGGATTTTCCGCATCGTTGACGTAATAGCGATATTTCTTTTTATTGTCGGAATCATCGCTTTTATACGCATTTTTCTGAACCGTCCACGAAGGTCGGCTGTTTTCCGAAGCATCACGGATAACGTAATCCGGTTTGAAGCTTGCGCAGGCACTTGTTAAAGCGATTACGGGCAAGATATAAAAAAGTTTTTTCATGGAAGTGGCCTCCTTAAACATTGGGTAATGTAATATCAATCAGGACAGATCGGTCGTTTTTGATTTCAACCGGCTGAGAATGAACCGTTTTGCCGTTTTGAGTCAGTTCCAACGTATATTTTCCATCTTTCAATTCGGCTTTTTGCTGATAGATGTTTGCCGGCAAAAGTTCCCAATACCGTGTATCGGCGTACTCCGTTTTGGCTATCAGCTTCACAGCGCCCGCAAACGCGGCGACCGCGGCTTTATCTTTAAATGCGGGAGCTTTGTCGTAAGCGACTTTGGCGGTAGCAAAGGCGGCGGTATATTTAACCAGCAATCTTGCGGATTTAACTGCCATTCGTTTCTGTTCGGTATCCTTAAAATGTTTATACGCCAATTCGGATAACGGGGAAATCAAAGCCATCTGTTTGTGTTGAACGACTTTTCCGTCTTTATCTTTGATAGTCAACGTAAAGTCCCGCGCTGTAGTCGGTTTTTCCATGCCGGTCAATTCAAATAAAGCGCCGTCGTCGCCAATCAACGTTTTGTAGAGTTCGTTTTTGGTCAGAGATCCTAAAGGCAACGGTACTTTTTTTGCTGTTTTCGGCTGAATCAGACCTTGATTGAAAATGATATTGACGTTGGCGTTTTGAGCGACATCGGCCGTAAACGCTTGGAATGCTTTGGCATTGGAAGAACCTTTTTTCAAAGAAGCCAGTGTTGAATACGCGTCTTTAAAAATCTTGTTCATATCGGCATACATACGTTCCGTTTTTTCGGGGCTGACGACAGCCGTCCAGGATTTTTGCATCATATCTAAATAAACTTCTTCCGCATTATTGACGAAAGCATTCCAATCTTTCGCCGTAGCAAGCAGGCCGTCCGCGTATTTTGTGTTGTCAGGTTCGGCCATATGCAGGCGGTAATTGGTCAGAGCAATCATAAAGCGCAGCATG
>JAFVEJ010000263.1 GCA_017476085.1 Alphaproteobacteria bacterium | reverse complement strand
GTGTTGCCGGTATAAAGATTCATTAAGGAATAATTGAATTTCATGGAAGAGATGGTCATTGTTCCCGTTTTGTCGGAAATATTAGTCAATTCCATCGTGTCGATCGTTAAAGTTTTTAAAGTAAATCTATGAAAAGGCATGCCGTTGTTGGCAAATAAAGCCGGCAATTTTTTCTCCGCAATAATAGGCAGAGAAGAATAAATGCCGCCAAAAATGATGCCGATCAGTACAACAACTATTCCCAAACGGACAAAAACATTGGATAAAAATTTTTTAGCGTGGATTTTTGCTTTTGTAATTTGCGGATTTTCTTCTTTTTCAAGAGATTCCGAAGAAGCGCCGCGCCGTTTTTTTCGTGCGGAAAGTTTCTCTGTATCCTGCGCTCCGGCAGCATTTCCGGCCGGAGCATTGTTTTTGTCTTCCGGCGGTAAATCCGGTTCTTTTGTGCCGACATACTGCGCTTCCAGCTTTGCGGCCGGATCACTTTGAAGGCTGGCGGCTTCAGCTTGTCCAGCGGCCTGTACGGGAGGTGTTCCCGGACGAACCGTAGGGACTTTTATACGCTTGACAAGAGGAGCTTTGTTCCCTGTTCCGTTTGGCGCTGGTCTTTGTCCGTTCGAATTGCTGCTTTCCATAGAATCAACTCCCCTTTGGCAGGCTTTAACCTTTTTTTATCGGATTTCTGCAATAAAAAAACTACAATTATCTCTTTTTATCTGAATTTTAGGGAAAATTCAAATGGAAATACCGCCTGTAGATTCGGTTTTTGATGCAGCCGAGTGGTTTTTGGATACTGCATTAAACGACGGGGAATACCTTCAGCCGATGAAAATGCAGTATTTAATGTTTTTGGCTCAAGGATATTATGCGGCGTTAACCAAAGGGAAACGCTTTGTTCCTTCGATTTTTTTGGCGACTGAACGAGGGCCGGTCGAGCCTAATTCTTATCGATTGTACGGTTCTGAACGTCCGACGTTAACACCGCATAAAATGAATCGTGTGACGGCCTCTTTTCTTCAAACGATTTGGGCCAGATTCGGCGCCTATTCTCCGGATTATATTTATAAACTGATTTCGGCTCATTCTCCATACGTCGAAGCGTTTGCGGCCGGTGCCGAAACGGAAATAAGCTTGTCGGCAATGGCTGATTTTTATGCCGGGCGGGCTGAAAAAGACGAGCGGCTGAAAAATGCGGAATTCGGCGCGACCAGAATTTTACGCTCTCAAACGGGGAAGACGGTTGCGGTAAAAAAATGGATTCCAAAAAAGAAATAAACGGTTGTAAGAGCGGGATTGTTCATAGATAATTAAGAAGTTATCCTTATTTTATAAGGAAAGACCAGCCGTTCTGACAGTCGAGGTGCGGTTAAAAAATCCCGTTATGGAGCAAACAATGGAAAATTTGGAATTACGAATTCAAAAACTGGAAAAAAAATGCCGAGCATTAAAATATTCGGTGATTTCTTTAATGTGTTTTACCGTTTATGCGGGATTGGGCGGAACGGCTGTAGGTCCGTTTGCGTTTGCGCAGCAAAGACAGACCGAAGATCAAAAAGCAAGAGAAGAAGCCGGAATACCTCAGGTTGTTGAGGCTGAAGTCTTTTTGCTGAAGGATGCTTCCGGTCATGTTCGCGGTATTTGGGCGGCAGACGGAACGACGACTTCTTTTGCAATGATGCATAAAGAAAAGTATCCGCTGATCGCTATGGCGGTTGACCGTAAAAACGCATCAATGTCTTTAACGGACGTTTATTCCGGAAAGATCAGTATCGGATCGACGGATTCCATTCGTTCCGTGGCGATTGTGGATGATACGAAAAAGAACAATATTTATTTGGGACTGACAGGGACGGGAGAGGCCGCTTTTGATCTGGTCAGCACGGGAAATGCGGCTGTTTCAATTGACGGATCGACCTCCAGTATCGATATGTCCGGAGACACGGCGATTCTGGCAATGACAGAAACAGTCGGCAGTACGGTGGCATTGAAGGCTCAGCCCGCTTCCTCAGCATTGACATTCCTGGATCATGAAAATAAGGCGACAACTACTTTATCGACAGTGGACGGAAAATCTCAGCTCTATATGAATTCTCCGGCAACAAAAGAGGAAAAAACCATAGGGACAGTGCCGGAAGAGGTCTTGTCCTTTAACAAAACGGCAGAGATCAAAAAAGATTCTGAAAACGTTGAAGAAGAAAATACAAATGCTGCCGAAGGAGAAAAAACGTCTTCGGTTAAAGAAGAAAATAAAATCGTGAATATGAAAACATATTCTCCGTTTGCAAAATAATTTTAAAGTAACGGGCCGTAAAAAAACGGTCCGTTTTTTTTGAAAGGATTGTTATGCGCCGATTTTTTTTCCTGATGCTGATTGTTCTTACAGCAGCCTGTTTGCCGGAAAAAAACGGAAATAAAGCTGATCGGATCGTTTTTGAAAAAGAAACGATCCGGATTTTTGATCAGAATCTGAACCGGCAAAAAGTCGAAATGAATGTGGAGATTGCCGATACGGAAAGCAAAAGAATGCGCGGCCTGATGTATCGGATGGAATTGGCGGATAATGCGGGAATGCTTTTTTTGTTTCCGACAAATCGAAAAATCAGCATGTGGATGGCGAATACGCCTGTTTCTTTGGATATGATTTTTATTGATGAACGGGGTAGAATACAAGAGATTGCAGAAAATACGGTTCCGTTTTCCCATGATGTAATTCGTTCCGAAAATAAAGCGGTCAGCGTATTGGAAATTAAAGGGGGCCTTTCAAAGCACTTCAATCTTCAGCTCGGAGATATCGTCGAACATTCGTTTTTTAAACTTGAAAAAGCGAAGTGAAACCGATACAGTGCATTTGTTCGGAGCGTAGCGCAGTTTGGTAGCGCACCTGATTTGGGATCAGGTGGTCGTAGGTTCAAATCCTATCGCTCCGACCATATAAAAAAACACCCAAAAGGGTGTTTTTTTATATGGATTGAAAAGTTGATTTGAACCTGCGAAGAAGTAGGTTCGACAACAAACGAAAGGCGGCCGGGAGGACGCCGGTTGCCGTCAGGCAATGAGTGAGTTGCGGCGAAGCAAATCCTATCGCTCCGTCCAATGGAAAATAAAAGAAACGCCCTATAACGGGCGTTTCTTTGTTTTCCATCAATGAGGCCTTAATAAGGCGAGACGTCGAAGCCGCATTTAGACCGAATTGGAAAAAACACCCGAAAGGGTATTTTTTTATATGGATTGAAAAGTTGATTTGAACCTGCTGCGGCATAAACGGTTTTTCCATTATATCGGATTGATTTTTGCCATAAGATGATTATGTCCTTGTTTTTTTATTTTTTCTGAAATAATGATGTGTGCATATTTTATTAAACGGGAGAAAATATGTCATCTTTCATACAATTGATAAAACGGCTTATATCCGGAAATACGTTACAAGGGATTAAGTTCCGAACCTTCTTATCCATCATTTTAACTTTTTCCGTTCTTATCATTGAAATCGCAATATACGGCATGTATTGGGATTCTATTCCGAATATGATTAAGTACGACTATGATTTTTCAGGTCAGCCCAATGATATTTTCGAAAAAAAATGGATATGGTATAACCTTCTTTTCCAAGCGTTTATTTGCGCCTTTGTATTTGTAGTAAAATATTTTTCATATAAAGCAAAGCGTATCCGTAAAATTGTTTATGATGAAAACAACAATTTGATTCCGATCATAAACAAACGGTTTTCTATGTTCGCGTGGGAAACGGCGATGCTTTTCGTAACAACCGAGCAAGGTTATATGTTCGCTCTTATTGATATTATCGGGAATCGTATGTGCGATGATATTGTTACGATCATATTCCTGTTTTGGCAGATCGTGCTTATTATCGAATTCCGTTCCGATTTGAAAGTGTTAAAAGGTAACGGCGGGAATCTGAAAGAGACAGAAAAAAGAGCATAACAATATGTATTGTTATGCTCTTAAACAAAGATTTAGAAATTAATTGCAATAAACCGAAAAGCTTTCCGGCACATAAATTCCCATAGTCAAACCGCCCATCAGGGAATCCCACCAATTCCAATGTGCTTCTATGGCTTTAATGCCTTTTGAATGGCATGCGTTTACCAGATCGTAATCCGTCTTTTGCGCCATTCCCCATAAGAAGAAATGGCTTCTGCCTTCATATTGCGGCTTGGCTTCCTCTTCATCGTATTGCGGAGCCAGATTAAAACGGATAATGTGGTCGTTTCCGCAAGCAGATAATGTTAAAACAAGCCCGATAGAAATTAAAAGTTTTTTCATGTGTCGTCCTTTTATAAAAGATCAAGTACAGAAATAAGTTTTCACAAGCGCTTGATTAAGAATCTGATCTTATTTGGTTGTTAAACGCTAAGGGGCATATAATAAATATGCTTGGGAGTCAACAGTCTTATATAATTCGGTCGCCACAAAATAAACATGCCGCTGAAGCAGTTCATAATGAAAAAGAAGCATTATGAATACATTCCATACAAACCATCATCATTTTTGGTATGTTTTTTTGAGGGGGCATCTTTTTTCGATTCAGAAAAAGAAATTCGACAAATTAAATAACATAGTATGCGCAGACCTGCTATGTTATTTTTTTATCGATTGGCTGCCATATAGCATCTTATTATAAATTTCTGATTGTTGATTAAGCTGCTCGTTTAGGATTTCTATATCTCCGTTTTATTCAAGCAATGTTTATTTTCCGGAAAATAAGGAAACTCCTAATCCGAATTTATGACCTTCAAGACTATAACCCATACTTTCCAAAAGGGTCGGCAGCGTATCCAAAGCGGTAAAACGGCGGTGGCGCGTATATGTTTTATCTTTGATTACGGGATTAATATAAACATCATAAACGGAGCGATTCCAATCACTGCCGAATTGAATCGGTCCCATAGTGTAATGATCGCCGACAATCACAATTTCAGTGTCTTTATAAAAAGGCCGGGCTTTAATCCATTCAACAAATTCAGAAATTTGCTTGTCGGAACAAGAATAGACATTTCTGACGTTTTCTTCATCATCAACATTATCATTATGGTATTTAATAGTACATTTTTTATTGTCAAAATGTTCATGTCCGAAATGAGTGTCTAGTGTCATAATGGTAAAAGCAAAAGGCTTATCTTTAGAAGCTAAATCTTTAATCTCTTCTCTTGCGTATTCAAAAAGCTTGTTATCCCTGATAATACGTTTTCTTTTTTTATCACTATCTTTTGATAAATTGTCACGTTTTGAATAAAAATCCCAATCCAAAATCTTTACATCGCCATGGGTTTTAAGGTAGGCATCAGTTCCGGAAAAAAATCTTGTCATTCCCAACATAAAACTCTGATTATAACCATCTTTATCCAAAATATCGGACAGGCAAACGGCACCCGGCAAAAAACCATGTGTCGGATGAAAACGTCGAGTCTTTATGGGCAAACGTAAAGGAATGGCACAAAGCTGAGAAATCATGGAGGCTTGAGTATAATGTGCTCCCATCATATTCTTAAATCCGCCGAGATTTTCGGAATCGCTGAAATGAACATTGTTTTCGTTCTGAGCGATTTTTGTTAATTCCGGAATTAAATTATCCCCGAAATAGGCTGGATTGGCATAAGTACTTTCCATACTTTCGGCAAAAATCATTATCAGATTACGCTTGTTTTTAGGGGATGTGATTTTAATACTGTTCGGATCTACATAATGGGTTTCATAAAATTGCCCCATAACAGTATGATTTTTGTATTCGTTTATAAGATTCGAAATGTCCAGCATATGCCATGAAAAGCAAATAAACGCTACAAATAAAACAGATGAAGCTGCCAAAAATTTGCGAAGGTTAATCCTTTTCGAAATAAAATAAGCAATAACGGTGATGATTGATGCAATCATTACAGTGTTTTGCAAAAAAGAATATATCAGCTTTATTTCTGATGCCATCGGAACATTAAGGTGAAAAACAATTTGTTCATAAGTTACTTTGCCGAACTTGCGAACTGTCCATTCAGAGGCGGAAAACAGCATGTAACCGGAAAATATTAAAAACAATGATAAAAATCGTAAAAGCATCAAGGTGTTTCCATGTATAATTGATAAAACTGAAAGCGATTTTAGCATTGAAAAATAAAATAGCAAATTTTATTGTGAGTATTTATAAATTATAAAAATTTCATTTGTTTTCAATGAGATAAGAAAGGCTTTCTTTTAAATGTTTAACGTTTGACGTTCATTTTTGATTCTACGATGTGCCGGTTTTTCGGATTTACGAAACAGCCTTTCGGATATATTCCTTTGGCCGTTTGTCAGCACAGACGTTTCCATTTGCAGGATTCTTTGCGGGGCGGTCGGTGGTGAAAATTTTGCCGGAAGTTTGGTTGTCAAGGTCAAATACGTCGGAAGTATATCCGGTCGGTGCTTTTTTTGCCATAATGGGCAGGAAAGTTGATTTGAATTTAAGATAAAGCAGGTTTATAAACAAAGAAAAACAGACGGAAAAGGAATCCCATTATGGAAAGTAATTTGGTTATACGCACCGAAACAAAAGACGATTGGCGCACGGTCGAAAATCTGATCAGGGAATCTTTTTGGAACGTGTACCGTCCGGGGTGTATGGAACACTATGTGATGCACTGCTTTCGGGACAATCCGGTTTTTGTGCCGGAACTGGATCTGGTGTTGGAAAAGGACGGACAAATCATCGGACAGGTGATGTATGTGCGAACGGCGTTGGAACTGGACAACGGCGGAAGATTGCCGATTATGGCTTTCGGGCCGATCTGCATCGCGCCGGAATTGAAAAGGCAAGGATACGGCAAATATCTGTTGGACGCGTCGCTGGAAAAGGCGAAAGCGATGAATGCCGGCGGTATTGTGATCGAAGGAAACATCGACTTTTACGGCAAGTCGGGCTTTGTCGTCGCCAAGACGAAAGGCATCCGCTACGCCGACGATCCGGAGGCTGACTATTTGCTCTGCCGCGAACTGACGGAAGGGTATTTCAACGGTGTCAAAGGGGTATTCCGCGACCCCGAAGGCTACTCTGTTTGTCAGAACGATCTGGAAGCCTTTGACGCTTACGAAGCGACCTTTCCGCCGAAAGAAAAACTGAAACTGCCGGGACAGCTGTTTGAAGCATAAAAAAAGCCGTCGGGAATTTTTCTCGGCGGCTTTCGGGTTTTATCCCTTGATGGGGATTTTTTTTACAGGATCTTCTTTATCGGTGGTTTTGGGGATGATTACCGTTAAAACGCCGTTTTTAAATTCCGCCTCGATTTTGGATTCGTCTATGTTTTTCGGTAGGCGGATTGAACGGCTGAAAGAGCCCGAGGAAATTTCCTTCAGATAGTAATCCTTGCTTTTTTCCTCCGTTTCCTGTTTGCGGTTTCCGCTGAGCGTCAGAACGTTGTTTTCGCACGTCAGCGACACCTCATCCTTTTCCATGCCGGGCAATTCGACTTTCACTTCGATTTTGTCCTTTAAATCCGCCACATCCATTTTCGGTCCCGCAAATTGCGGCATTTCAAATGGCTGCGGAGCAAACATCATTGCATCGAAAAACGAATTGAACGGGTCTCTGACGCGGACAGCCTGCGCATTGACAGGCGCTGCCGTCATCAGGGCGGCAGCAACCGTTAAAGAGAATAGAAGTTTATTCATGACTTTTCTTCTTAATGGGTAATCGCGATTTTTTTCGTTTTTGCAACTGTCGGTTCTTTTTTGGGAAGGTCGATCATTAAAACGCCCTTGTCGAATTTCGCGATGATTTTATCATCGGCAATATTTTCCGGCAAACGGATTGATCGGCTGAACGAACCGTAAGAGCATTCTTTCAGATAGTATCCTTTGTCGTCGCTTTCCGCCTCGGTTTTCTTTTCGCCGCTGATCGTCAGAACGCCGTCATCCATTGACAAGTCGATGTCTTTTTCGTCAATTCCCGGCAATTCCGCTTTGATTTCATATTTGTCCTTCATTTCCGCGACATCCAGTTTCGGAGCCAAATCCTTTCCGACCACCGTTCTTTCAAACGGCATCATAAAAGTGTCAAACAGGCGGTTGATGTCAGACTGCAATCCCCAAACATCCGTTGTGCGCGGTTCGCTGTCATATTTTCTTGTAACCATATTGGACATAATCTTTCTCCTTTTCAAGATACTGTGCCAAGCTTTTCTTTCTTGGCTTCTGATGTTCAGATAGGGCGCTGTTTTCAAAGCGCAAGGGGTAAAAAAATATATTTTGGGATATATTGATTTTGGCTAGGTTTGATCCTATTTAAACAAAGGCTCGTTTCAAAAAAGAAGGATGATATTATGGAAAGAGATTGCTTACATTGCACCAATACCAGAAAAGTCGCAATTGTCGGATGCGGTTTTGTCGGAGCGGCAAGCGCGTTCAGCCTGATGCAGTCGGGGCTGTTTTCGGAAATGGTTCTGATTGATTCGGATCCTGCCAAGGCGGAAGGGGAAGCTCTGGATATCAGCCACGGCGTTCCGTTTGCCAAGCCGATCAAGATTTACGCGGGCGGCTATGACGACATCAAAAACGCGTCGTTGATCATCATCACGGCGGGCGCAAACCAGAAGCCGGGGGAAACGCGTCTGGATTTGGTCAAAAAGAACATTTCCATTTTCAAATCAATTCTTCCGGAAATCAAAAAGCGGAATTTCAGAGGTATTCTTTTAATTGTCGCCAATCCGGTTGATATTCTGACAACCGTTGCGCAAAAGCTTTCGGGACTGCC
>JAFVEJ010000262.1 GCA_017476085.1 Alphaproteobacteria bacterium | reverse complement strand
CGGAAGCTTCCAAAGCGGCTTTCGCAACGCCCATTACATTATAGTTGGGCAGAACCTTTTCCGCGCCGAAATACGTCATTGTGACAAAGCTGCTGCCGGGGTTGGCGATTTTTGCGGCGCGGCGGCAGATATCCGTGAACGAATAGCACGAGATGTGCATGGTATTCAGAAAGTTTGTTAAAGTGGTGTCGCAATAACGTCCTTTTAATTCGTTTTTATCCGAAAAAGCAACGGCATGGACGATAAAATCAAGCGATCCCCATTCTTTTTCCAAGGTGTCAAACAGGGCGTCAAGCGTTTCTTCTTTGGTGACATCACATGGCAGAACCAAATTTTCACCGAGGGAGGCCGCTAAAGGACGCACGCGTTTTTCCAAAGCTTCACCTTGATAAGTGAATGCCAGTTTTGCGCCGTGATTGTGCAATTCTGAGGCGATTCCCCAAGCGATGGAGTGATCGTTGGCCAATCCCAAGATTAATCCCTTTTTGCCTTCCATTAAACCAGTCATCATAAAAAACCTCTCTCTCTGAATATTCAAATTCGCTATGAGGGATAACATAAAAAACAGGGTTTTTAAAGTGTTTTTAAGATTCAATCATTCGATTGAATGATTTTTTCAGCTTAATCCGGCTTTTGCTCTGGGATCGGAAGCTACGGGAGACCATTCGTTCATAAACTGCGTCAATTCGCTGTCCGGCTTTTCGGGCAGGACGATGTAAAGCTTAACCAACAAATCTCCTGTTTTCCCTCCCGCTTTGATGCCTTTTCCTCGCAGACGCAAAACAGATCCCGAATTCGAATTCGGCGGAACGGTCAGAGCGACTTTTCCGTCTAATGTCGGGATGGTCACTTTGCCGCCCAGAACGGCTTCTTTAAGAGAAATGGGAACGTCCAGTAAAATATCGTTGTCGGAACGCGTAAAATAAGGGTGGGGCAGAACCAATATATGAATCAGCGCGTCTCCGTTTGAACCGCCGGCTATACCGGCCGCGCCTTGTCCTTTCAGACGCAGTACCGTTTTATCCGTTGTTCCGGCAGGAATTTTGACGTTCAGAACTTTGCCGTTCGGCAAAGAAATTTCCTTTTCCTTTCCCAAAGCCGCATCCAAAAAGGAAACTGTCAGATCGTAGTTGACGTTTTCACCTTGCATCTTGCCGGAAGAGCGGCGTTTCATATTGGAAAAAATATCGTCTCCGCCGTCGGCGGCATTGCCGAACATTTCGCTGAAAAAGTCAAATCCCGAACGTTTCTTGCCGCCGGCTCTGGCCTGTCCGGCGCCGAAATCAAAATTGAATCCGCCGAATCCGCCGCCGGCATTGTTGAACGGATTGCCGCCGCCGAAACCGTATCCTGGGCGTTCTTTTCCGTTTTCGTCGATTTCTCCGTTATCGAAGCGTTTGCGTTTTTCCGGATCGGAAAGAATGTCGTAAGCGCTTGAAATTTCCTTGAATTTATCTTCAGCCTTCGGATCGTTCGGATTTAAATCGGGGTGCATTCTGCGCGCCAGTTTGCGGTAAGCCTGTTTGATTTCTTCCTGTGATGCCGTTTTTGATACGCCTAAAAGAGTATAAGGATTAGCCATTTTCGTTTCGCCGTTTGTTTTATTCTGTCCGTTCCTTAAAATAGAGTGTCAAAGCTTTGCAGGCAAGCTATTAAAAAGACTTTTTTTAATTTTTTTATTGTTTCCATAAAAGGGAGATGTTTGCTATAGTAAGTCATTCTTAACTTTTTTGTTTTCAGGGATGTTTTGCCGTGTCTGAAGAAAAATCTTCAGCATTTTTGATGAAAGCTGCGGCAGCCGCTTCTACGGGGGCGGCGTTTGTTTTGATTACAGCCAAACTTTTTGCTTCGGCAATGACTGATTCCATAGCATTGTTGTCCAGTCTGATAGATTCGTCTTTGGACGCGGGGGCTTCATTGCTCAGCTTTTGGGCCGTCAAATCATCTTTGACTCCGGCAGACAGCGGGCATCGTTTCGGGCATGGAAAAATCGAATCTTTGGCGGCGCTGGGGCAGGCCGCTTTTATTGCCGGTTCCGCTGTTTTACTGATTTTTCAAAGTATTCAATACATTCTTCATCCCCGCCGGATCGATAATGTCGGCATCGGTATGGGCGTTACGGCTTTTTCCGTTGTGGTGACACTGCTTTTAGTCGTTTTTCAGCGTTATGTGATCAAAAAAACAAATTCGGTGGCCATTGCTGCGGATCACGCTCATTATGCCGGCGATATATTGATGAATTTAAGCGTGATGGCTTCGTTATTTATCAGCGTTCACTTTGATTTCAGATATGCTGATCCCGTTTTTGCGCTGTTGATTGCCGCTTATTTGGTTGTCAGCGCTGTCCGCGTTGTAAAAAAAGTGTTGGGACAGTTGATTGACGCCGAGCTGCCCGCTGAAGAAAAACGCAAAATAACAGAAATCGTTTTAAATGCGCCGGAAGTGTCGGGAATGCACGATTTGCGCACGCGTTCGGCCGGAACATGCTGGTTCATTCAGATGAATTTAGAACTGAACCCTCATTTTACGCTGGAAAAAGCGCACGCTGTGGCGGATAATGTCGAAAAGCTTTTGATAAAGGCTTTTCCGAATGCGGAAATCATAATTCATCAGGATCCCGCAGGATTGAAAGAACATCACCCTCGGTGGTGCTATGAACAACCTTGATTTTAATCAACTCATTTGAGGAGAAAAGAATGAGAATTGAAGAAGATATGAAGCTGGATTTTAAAGATGTGCTGTTCCGTCCGAAACGCAGTACGCTACGGTCGCGTTCGGAAGTGGATTTGAACAGAACTTTTACATTCAGAAATTCTAAAAAAACATGGTCGGGCGTGCCGATTATGGCTGCCAATATGGATACCGTCGGACGGTTTGAAGTCTTTAATGTTCTAAAGCAGTTTCATATGTTCACCTGTATTCAAAAGCACTATACCAAGGAAGAATGGGCCGAATTCAATAAAAATTGTCTTGCCGAAGATTATAATTATCTGGCGATTACTTCCGGCACGTCCGACAAAGAATACGAACGGCTGCAAAGAATCTGTTCCGAAAATCCGGCGATCAAGTTCATTTGCATTGATGTGGCAAACGGATATTCCCAACACTTTGTCGAATATGTCCGTAAAGTGCGCGCGACTTTTCCGGAAATGACAATTATTGCCGGCAATGTCGTGACCGGAGAAATGACTGAAGAGTTGATTCTGTCCGGCGCGGATATTGTCAAAGTCGGCATCGGTCCCGGTTCCGTTTGCACGACGCGTATTCAAACAGGTGTCGG
The DNA here is from genome assembly GCA_017476085.1 of Alphaproteobacteria bacterium. Next base: position 1,846 of record JAFVEJ010000262.1, on the reverse strand, counting down.
CTATCCTCAGTTGTCGGCGATTATCGAATGTGCCGATGCGGCGCATGGGTTGGGCGGTCTGATTATCGGCGACGGCGGCTGCACTTGTCCGGGTGATGTGTCCAAAGCTTTCGGCGCCGGCGCGGATTTCGTGATGTTGGGCGGTATGTTTGCCGGTCATGACGAATCGGGCGGTGATCTGGTGGTGGATGAGTGCACGGGCAAAAAATATCGCCGCTTCTACGGAATGAGTTCGGATACGGCTATGGAAAAATATGCCGGCGGCGTTGCGGATTATCGCGCCAGTGAGGGACGAACCGTTTTGGTCGAATACAAAGGTTCTTTGGAAAATACGGTTAAAGAAATTCTTGGTGGCGTACGTTCCACATGCACTTATGTCGGCGCCGTAACCTTAAAGGAATTAAGCAAGCGTACGACTTTCGTTCGCGTGACACAGCAATTTAACGCTTCCCTGGCCAGCCAGCCGCAGAATATGCGCAACGTCAATCCGTCCCATAAACCGGAATAAAACAGGAGAATAAATCGAATGTTGATCGATGACCAATCTGCCGTTATTGCCGCTTTGTCGGAACAGGACGCTTACGGTTTTAAGCCTTCGCACAAGATTATAGTCAAAGAAACAAATATTTCCGATGTGTTTTTGACCGGCGAAAAAGCTTATAAACTGAAACGCGGCGTCAAATATCCGTATGTCGATTATTCAACGCCGGAAAAACGTCAGGCCGCTTGTCACAGGGAACTTGAAATATGCGAACGGTTCGCTCCGGGACTGTGTTTTGGTGTGGAAGAGGTCGTTTCCGATAAAAAAGGACGCATATTTCTTCGTTCTGCCTGTTCGGACAAAAATGCGGAAGTTGTGGACTATCTGCTGGTGATGCTCGAATTTGAAGAAAATATGCTGTTCGAAAATATGGTGGACAGGGGTGACCTGGATCGTTTTGAAATGATGGATACGGCCGAAAAAATCTTCGATTTGCATCAGAAAGCCGAAATCATCACTTCGCGCAATCCGGTTGATATCATTCGCGGACGCATTTATGAAAACAACGCGATGATTCGTTGTTTTGTGCCGGATATCTTTGATGAAGAGGATGTCGATGCTTTGGAAGAAGCGCAGCTGGATGCTTTGGAACGTTGCCGGGAGTTGCTGCTGAAGCGTCAGGAAGAAGGTAAAATCCGTTGGTGTCACGGCGACTTGACGCTGCGCAATTTAGCAATGTGGAACGGGCAGGTCGTGCCGTTTAATCCGATTGAATTTTATGATGATTTGACACAGATTGACACAATGTACGACTTCGCGTTTCTGCTGGTCGAAATGGAAGGAAAAGGTCAGCGCCGTTTGGCCAGTATTTTGTTCAATCATTATATGGCCTTATCCGAAGATTGGGACGGCGTTCCGGTTTTGCCGCTGTTCTTGTCTTGCCGCGCTGCTGTTAATGCTTATGTTTTTGCGCAGCGGTCTTCAGAAATTAAAGAAAAACATGAGTCAATGCTGATGGCAAACCGCGCTTTTGAACAACTGGTTATTTCCAAACGTTTCCTGGAACATCAGAAGCCTGTTTTAGTCGCTTGCGGCGGTTTGTCGGGCAGCGGCAAATCCCGTATAGCCAGAGAATCCGCTCCGTTTATCGGAAATCCGCCGGGGGCGGTGATTGTGCGTGACGATGTGTTGCGTAAAAATTTGTTGAGCACGGATCTTGAAAAGAAGTTAGATACGGCAGCCTATACGCCGGAAACGGAAGAAAAAGTATTTCAGGAGGTTTGCGAAAAATGCCGGTATATTTTGGCTTCCGGACAATCGGTCGTTGCGGACGCGCTGTTTCATAAACCGGAGCAGCGCCGCGCG
>JAFVEJ010000261.1 GCA_017476085.1 Alphaproteobacteria bacterium | reverse complement strand
CCTTAGTTGTATCGGGAGGATCTTTTGGTCAAGATCTGTTACATTGACGAATCCGGCGATTTGGGAACACTGCCCGTCAATTCTTCGCCGAAAGACAATCACCAGCCTGTATTGGCTCTTGCGGGCATTTTCATAGATCATGAAGATTTATATAATCTTACGCATGATTTTATCAAATTAAAACATCGTTATTATCCCGGGCTGAACTATCCCACGGATAAATTTTTAGACCGCATCATCCCTGAAATCAAAGGATCGGATTTGCGACGCAACGCGATGCGCGGCGGAAAACGCATCAAACGACATGCCATCGGCTTTTTGGATCGCATTGTCGATTTGTTTTATAAGTATAAAATCCGCATTGTCGGTCGAATCTGGGTAAAAATTCCGGGAAAACCGTTTAACGGAAAATCCGTTTACACCTCCTCCATTCAAAGCATCTACACTTACTTTGACAACTATTTGCAGCAGGAAAGCGATTACGGCATTGTGATTGCGGACAGTCGGGATTATATGAAAAATATTAATTTGTCCCATTCCGTCTTCACACAAAAATTCCAGCACTTGCACCCGTTGTATCAGAATATTGTAGAAATGCCCTGTTTCGGGCACAGTAATAATCTGGCCGGACTGCAGCTATGCGATATCTTATGTTCAGCCTTCTTATTTCCGATTGCCAGTTATGTTTACTGTCATCACAACGTCATCAACGTCCATGTGCAGCCCGCCGCTTTGGAACTGCGTGACAGATATGGCCACCGGCTGCGGGAATTACAGCACCGATTTACAAACAAAGATGGATTCAACATGGGCGGGATCGTTGTTTCCGATCCGATACAAAAGCAAAATGCCATCGCTATGTTCAAAGAAGTCAAATAAGAGCTTTCAATAAAAAAACGGAGCCAAAGCTCCGTTTTTTTTAATCAACCGAACAATTTAGGTTTCTTTTCTTATCCGATCGAACAATAAAATTATTTTCGATAACCGTCATTTTTTGCGACAGCATTTTATTATACTGCTTATTTAAAATTGTCGCCGGACGATACTGCCAATCGGAATCAATTCTGACCAAAGCATTCTGCAGTTCCCAACGATAATTAAAGCGCTGACCGCTCAGTTCTCTGATTTGAACCAATTCCTCAGCGGAAAACAAATTATTATCCAAATTATCGATTTTATCCGGTTCAATAACTATTCTGACATTTTCCGCCGTATTCAACAGCTGTTGCTGCTGAGCGCTGGACAGCTTCCCTACCCGACCTTCAACAGCATGAATAAAATCAACGCCGGAAGCAAACCTTTCCCCTTTCAAAGCACTCAGTTTATTGGCAGAAAATCCCTCTTCAACAATGCGGGCGAAGACTTTTTCCGACATTAAGTACGTTTTGGGAATATAAACGCTTTGATTAAACACGTTCTGCATAAAAAACAATGCGAAGAAACAAATCAACGCGGCAATCACGGGCGTAATGACCCATCCGCACATAATGCGAATCACAACGCTCCATTTAATGCTTTTAGCGGCGCCCTTGCATAATCCTATTCCGATCACCGCGCCGACAACAGCCTGTGTCGCCGACACCGGCACCAAAGGAATCACCGGCAAATTATGCGAAGCCAAAAAGAATTCCAATCCTTCGGAAGCAAAAATAAACAACACGCAGGATTGCGCTAAAACGACCACCCATGCGGCGAACGGCGACAGCGGCATTAACCCTTTGCCGACCGTTCCCATTACTTTGTAAGAATAAGTAAACACGCCGACGGCCGTTGCCACAGACCCGACAAAGAACAGCTGCTGCACCGCCGAAATATGGAAGCCGCCCAAAGACAAATCAGTGAACGGAGCTACCGGCACAAATACGCCGACAACGTTAGCCATATTGTTTGCGCCCAAAGAATACGCGCCGAAAGCGCCGGTTAAAATCATTGCTATGCGCGTGCAGGCGTCACGATACAACAGATGCACTTTAACAAAGCTGAGCAAATATTTAAACAGCATATACAAAATCGCGGCGAAAGTACCGGACAACAAAGGACAAGCCACCCATGTCGATGCAATCCGAACAATGGAATTAACGTCGGTAACGGAATCCGTAAAGAGGTTCCAGCCGATAATCGCGCCGACAACGGCCTGAGAAACGGAAACCGGCAGACCGAACTTGATAATCGAATACACGGTAAAAGCTGCGGCAAATGTTGTGACAAACGCACCGCCGATCGCATTAATCGCCCCCAAACTGCCCAATGTATAAGCGGCACCGACGCCGCTGACAACGGCCCCCAACGCAATAAATATACTGCAAACAATCGCCGCCGTTCTGAATTTTACCATACGCGTACTGACGGCTGTTCCAAAGATATTCGCGGCGTCATTGGCTCCCAATGACCAGCCCAGAAACAAACCGCTGGAAAGAAAAACTACGCCTGAAGTTCCCATTGAATATCCCTTTTACTTTATATCAGTTATCGCGTTTGATGACATAAATAGCCAACTTATCGGTAATGTCCTCCGCCATATCCGCCAAATTATCAATCATTTCCACAAAGCTGGTCACATGCATTTTATTGGCCAACGGCAAATCCGACGAATAAATCGCCCGTTTGATTTTTGTGCTGATGCGGTCGGCTTCGCTTTCGTAAAAGCGCACTTTATGGATATAATCGCGGCAAGAATTGAAATCGCGGAAAAAAGTACGCGCCGCAATCGTGATCTGTTCAACGGAATTTGTTACAGATTCCACAATGGCCAAAACGTCGGGATGAAGCGTTGAAGGGAACACGGGCTGTTCAATTGTAAAACGATATCCGCTGGCGTCGTAAGCGTTTAAAATTTCATCCAAATCTTCGACCAGACTCAATACGTCGGCGCGCAAATCGGGAATCAGATTTTGTTCATACAATCCCGTTTCGATTTCACGACGCAATTCATCCGCACGGCTTTCGATATGACCGATTTGTTCCGCATGGGTAACGAAATCTTCCGTCACTCCGTGCTCCAGAAAGACATGGATAGCTTTTTTATAGATCAATCCCGCTTCAGAAATACGATCAAGAAACTCATCTATTTTATTTTCCAGAGCCCGACTGCTGGAAAACATGGAAAGGCCTTTGGATAAATTCATTTTTCCCTCGTTTCATAAAAAAACAACCGCACAGGTTGCATATAGCTCTTTGATTAAGCAATTATCCTAGCAACAGGTAAAAATATTGTAAAGTCCGGAGAAAAAACAGGCTGGGATGCCTGTTTTTTCTTCGGAACTCAATGAGCCTTGACGCGCAAGGGCGTCAAAAGCCGCCCGAAGCAAGTCTTAGGCGGAATTGCCATGGTAAAAAACAGACCAAAAGTCCGTATTTTTTTTACGGGTATCAATGCGGAGCTGAAATAATTATCCAAGATAAAAAAACAAGCAAAACGAAATACATGAAATTCCTTGTTTTTCAAACTTGTTTTTTATAGACTGGCCGCAATTTTCGCCTTTGAACAAAAGGATAAATGATGAAACGCCTTCTTTTCGTCCCGATTTTATTGTTATTGTCCGGCTGCGGTTCAATTATGCACGGCTCGACGCAAACTTTATTCTTTGAAAGCAACGTTGACGGCGTGCATATCACCGGCTCCTCATTTTCCTGCGTAACGCCATGCACCGTTTCAGTCAAACGACACGGAGCCCCGTTATACTTAACTGCGCAGAAACAAGGCTATAAAACCGCTCAGGGAACGATCGAAACATCTTTCAGCATTTTTTTCATTCTCGGCACGACAACAGGTGGCATTTATTCCACAACGACGGATTTTCTGACAAGCAGCATTTATAAATACGACGAAGACAAATACTTCTTTGATATGATTCCGGAAAACGCTTTGGAAGCAAGCAAAACGGATAAAATCCGCAGATACGTCCTGACAAACTATCCCCATCTGCAAAAAGAGTTTTATCAGGCATCGGCCGGAGAATATTTAACAAACCTGTCCCTGATGACGCATATTGAAACGGAAGAACTGCTGGCTCTGAATGAAAACCTGTCCGGAACCGATTACGCCAACGCCGTTTTAAGACGTTACTCCGCCGCGTCGAAGACCTCTTTTGAAGACGAAACGGAAATTGTTCACTACCCGACTTGGGTGGAAATGTACGAAAAGGAAGGATATATCGGGCAAACCGACAGAAACGCCATTATGTATATCGGCTATGGAGAATCTTCTTCGTTTCAGACAGCCAAAAACGAAGCTGTTCGGGATGCCTACAACAAAGCCAGTTCTCCCATCACCGGTATGCCCGACGGCTCTGTCAAGGTTTCTTTAAAAGGATTGCAGCTGTTTTCGGAATACAAACACAAATCGAAACAGACTTTCAAAGTATGGCTGCTGTATCGTTATTCCAAAGCTCAAATGGAAGAGGATATAAAAGAATACAAAAAATCTGCAAAATAAAAAGCTTCGCTCCGTTTGATCAAAAACAGAAAATGCGAAAACTTGCCCGCCGCTTGGATCTTTAAAATAATAAACGATTTTTCTCTGACTGGCTCGTGCAGGGAGAATAAAAAAGAGTGAATTACATTGTTCCGTTCATATTGTCTATCTTTCGCGGGAGGAGAGACTCCTGCACTACGACGGGAAAAAATCAAACCAAACACGAAAAAATTCTTTTCCTATAACAGCGCTTACCAGTGTACGACGGTGAAGGGGGACAGGCTCTTTGTTCCCAAAACGGATGTCATCAACCGCATGGTTGAAAAACCGGATTGGAATCCGGAATTTCTACCTTTTAGAACGCACCAGACGATAGGAAATGATAACGGCGAAGCAGGTGATAAAAAACATTGCCGCGCACAAAGCGTTCACATCCGGCTGAATGCCCGTTCTGACCATAGAATAAATCTTTAACGGCAAAATTTCATAGTTCTTGCCGCTGACGAAAAAGCTGATCATCACATCGTCTATAGACAGCGTGAAACTCATCAGCCACCCTGCAAAAACAGCCGGAAGGATCAAGGGAATCAAAATAAAACGCACCGTATCCAAATCAGACGCGCCCAAATCAACGGCAGCTTCGGCCAGATCACGGCTGACACCTCTCAACCGCGCTAAAATGGTAATTGTTACAAACGGAAAACAAAAAACAGTATGCGACAAAAGCAACGTTGAAAAACCTAACGGCACGCCCAAAACGACGAAAATAACCAGCAAAGAAATTCCCTGAATAATCTCTGGCGACAGCATAATAACAGATAACGAGCCGTAAACCACTTTCTGACCGATAAAACGGTAACGATGCAGAGCGATCGCTATAATCGTTCCGATGACCGTTGAACACGTCGCAGCGGCTGCCGCCAAAAACAAAGACCGCAGCGCCGAACTGATCAAATTTTTATCCGCTAAAAGCTGTTCGTACCAACGTATGGAAAATCCATTCCATGTTTCTGACGTTTCCGAATTGTTAAACGAAAAAATAATTATCACCAACAACGGCACATACAGCAGCAGATAAACAGCAAAAATATAAAAATATTTCAAAAAACGGTTTACCATATCGGATGCTCCTGATCTACAGAGTTGCCGCTCTTATAATACAGATAAAGCAAAACCAGCATAAAAATCGTCAAAGAAACATTGATTGCGGCCCCGATCGGCCAATCCGGCTTCACCATAAACAAATCACGAATCACGCTGCCGACAACGGTTGAATCCGTTCCGCCCAAAATATCGGCGACATAGAACAAAGATAAAGCCGGCAAAAAAACCATTGTGCAGCCGGCGACTATTCCGGGTGCGCTGATCGGAACAACAACCCGGAAAAAAGCAGCCGTCGGACCGGCCCCTAAATCCTGAGCCGCCTCCAGTAAATTCAAATCCAACTTTTCCAGCGTTGCGTATAACGGTAAAATCATAAACGGCAGCAATGT
>JAFVEJ010000260.1 GCA_017476085.1 Alphaproteobacteria bacterium | reverse complement strand
GTCTTATATTATCAAAGGAGAAACAGGCGATTGGGAAATTGTGGTCGGGCTGGAAGTCCACTGCGAAGTCATTTCCAAAGCGAAACTCTTTTCCGGCGCGGCGACGGCTTTCGGCGCGGAAGCCAACACGCAGGTCAGCTTTGTTGACGCAGGCTTTCCGGGAATGTTGCCGGTCATCAATCACGAATGCGTCGAACAGGCGGTGGGCACGGGCTTCGGGCTGAACGCGACGATCAATAAAAAGTCGATTTTCGCCCGCAAGAACTATTATTACGCCGACCTGCCGAACGGGTATCAGATCTCGCAGTCCGACCACCCGATCATTTCCGACGGCTATATCGACGTCGATCTGGAAAACGGCGAAACACGCCGAATCGGTATCGAACGTTTGCACTTGGAACAGGACGCGGGCAAGCTGATGCACGATCAGCACCCCAGCAAGTCTTTCGTCGACCTGAACCGTGCGGGCGTGGCGTTGATGGAAATCGTGTCCCGTCCGGATATCCGTTCTCCGGAAGAAGCGGGCGCTTATTTGCGTAAACTGCGCTCCATCGTCCGCTATATCGGTTCCTGCGACGGCAATATGGACGAAGGTTCGATGCGTTGCGACGCGAACGTTTCCGTCCGTCGTCCGGGGGAACCTTACGGCACGCGCGCCGAAATCAAAAACGTGAACTCCATCCGTTTCGTGATGCAGGCGATCGAATACGAAGCGATGCGTCAGGTTGAAGTGTTGGAAAGCGGCGGCCGCGTCGTTCAGGAAACGCGCAAGTTCGATTCCGTCAAGGGCGAAACCCGTTCGATGCGTTCGAAAGAAACGGCGGTCGACTACCGTTATTTCTACGATCCCGACCTGATTCCTCTGGTGCTGGACGATGCGATGATCGAACGGCTGAAAGGCGAAATGCCGGAACTGCCGGACGCGAAGAAGAAACGCTTTATTGAAGAATACGGTCTGCCCGCTTATGACGCGGGACAGCTGGTCGCCGAAAAGGATATCGCCGCTTACTTTGAAGCCGCGGCGAAAGGCCACGATGCGAAGAAAGTCGCAAACTACATTATGGGCGACCTGTTTGCCGTCCTGAACAAACTCGGTAAGTCGATCAACGAAAGCCCCGTGAAGCCGGAAAACCTCGGCCGTATGGTTGACCTGATCAACGACGGGACGATTTCTTCCCGTATCGCGAAAGACGTCTTCGCCTTTATGGTCGAGGAAGGCAAATCCCCCGATCAGATCGTCGAGGAAAAAGGCCTGTAGCAGGTAACGGATACGTCCGCGATCGAAAAAATGGTCGATGACGTGATCGCCGCCAACCCCGACAAAGTCGCCGAATACAAAGGCGGCAAGGAAAAACTGTTGGGCTGGTTCGTCGGTCAGACGATGCGCGCTTCGCAGGGCAAAGCCAATCCGGCGATGCTGAACGAACTGGTGAAGAAAAAGCTGGACGCTTGACGAAAGGAAAAAAACGATGGCTGAACGGGAAGGCTTGTACGATGTCGTGCAAAACAAAGACGGCGAACTGCTGTTTTGTATCAGGGCGCGCGCGGGCGTTCCCGATCACCCTCATTTTTTCTTTGACGGCGTGGAAACGGGATTGCTGATGCGGGACGCAAAACGGGCTATATTGCTTGAATTTCTGTCCCCGTTGGCAATCGAATCCCTGCAAAAGCAAGACAAAGTGCTTGTCGCGGAAATTCTGGACGACGAGCTGGAACACGAATATTACGCGCCGGTCAGCCGCGACAGAAAACTGCCGATATAAGCTTTTCATTTATTGAAAAGTCCTTTGTTTAAATAAACAGTCTCTCTTAGGAAAATAATTATAATGAAAAAATTTTTGAAATGGCTGACTGATGATATGGAATTTCTGATAGTCATTATATTTTCAGGGATTTACTTTCTTATATTTCGACATCTGCCGGCGACATCACTCATCCTTGGTATCCAATTGGGATTTGAAGGCATATTGGTTTTCGGAATCCTTATTTGTGTCGCTGTCTTTTTGATTATAGAGCGCATAAAAAAATACGGGAAAAAGATCAGGATAATGATGAATAATGTGATGTCACAGTTTCCTGTCTAGTCTGGACTCTCGAAACAAACAGGCGCCTTTTTAAGTATACATTTTAAGTTAGAATAGAACTCTTCTGTCAGGAAAGTGATTATAATGAAAATAGATTTAGATGGTTGGTCGTTTCGCAAAATAAGACGTATAATAATATTTGCATTTTCGGTGGGGTATTTATTAAAATTTCAACATTGGCCACAGACATGGACTATTCGTAATATCAGACATACAATTGACTTTGTAGTTCTTTTCGGAATACTTATTTGTATCGCTGTCTTTTTGATTATGGAACGCAGAGAAAAAACGAGTGAAGAAGATCAGGATAATGATGAAGACGAACAATAGGGGGAGGCTCACAGTTTCCCGTTTAATCTGGACTCTCGTAAAAAACAGGCGTATCTTTAAAGGGCTTTGAAGCGAACGGAGGATATGATGGCACAGTTAAGCGATAAATCTTTGGTCAAACAGTTTGCAAAGAATTCTAAAGTGACGGTTGATTTGGGCGGAACGCCGGAAAATTCGGCTGTTAATCAAAAATTGCGTGAATCGATTTTGCGCGATCCGGCAAAGAAGGTTGTCGAGATTGATCGCGTTTCGTCGCATCTGTCCGAAGCTTTGCTGCAACGCGACTGAATATCGGATAATTTTGCTTATAAATGCTTTTTGGTATTGACGGCAGGCTTATCTTTCGTTAGAAAGAAAACCACCGACGGAGGGCGGGCAGGATGGTAATGCAGCGGATTGCTAATCCGTACACGGGGTCAAAGCCGTGAGTGGGTTCGATTCCCACGCCCTCCGCCATTTTTGAAAAGAACTCATTGTTTTCAATGGGTTCTTTTTGTTTTTCCAGACAGTTCAAAAACTTACTGCTAATAAATCTGCTAATAGAATCTCTCCCCGCCACTCTTTTCGAGGGTCTTCCGCCCCACAGGGAGGTGTCCCGATGACGCTGTATAACAGGGGCTTTTCCTACTATGCCGTTCATAACCTTTCAAAGGCGGAAGCCTTGCACGAAGGGCGGAAACAAATCTGGATTTCTCTGCACACCAAAGACAGGGGACTAGCTGAACAACGTTATTTTATGGTAATGTCAGAGTTGATGAAACGATTGCGCTTTAAGGATGAAACGATGACGACACCTTTTCAAATTCCCGACGAACTTTTGCTTCCCAGTTTGAAAGAAACCAAAGCCAAACTGCGCCAGTCCGGTTACGGTTGCGTTTATCCGTATGACAAACACCTGACCGAATTATTATTGGTCGAGTACCTGCAAAACAAAATCCGCACCGAACAGAATAAAGCCGGTGTCCCGATGATTGCCGACATATACCAAAACCGTTTCAACGAGGCGCACGGGTATTATTACAACGGGGATTTTTCTCTGATTGACGACGAGTGCAACGCGTATTTTGAACAGGAGAATCTGCCCCGACCGACCGATTCAACCCGAAACGTCGTGCGCGAGGTTTTTATGCGCGTACAGTTACAGTTCTTGGATTATATGGTGTCATACCTGAACGGAGAGAAACCCGCATTACCGACGCAAATAATCCCCGGCATACCCGCATTGAAAACCGAATCCTCCATCTATGCGCAAAGCGGTTACAACGCCCCTGTCAAAAAAGAGATTGTTCAAAAGGCAACGCAGGGGAAAACGTTCTTAGATGTTGCCACGCAATACTGTAATCTTCCCGCCCGAAAGAATAAAAAGGACGCGAATAAAAAGATTCTCGGTCGCGCAAAGGTTATTCAGGAATTGTTGGGCGTTGGTCGTGATATGCGGTCAATCACGTCGGACGATTTGCAGAACGCCGCAAACAATCTGGCTTATATCCCGTATTCTTACGGACATGACCATAACAAGAAAAGCATTTTCGACCACATCAAACAGGGGAAGAAAAATCCGGGAAACTGCATTATGCAAAAGACGCTTGATGAGTATGTCGGGTGCATAAAGACCATATTCGCCGAAGCCTTGCGGAAAGGGGACATTCAAGAAAACATCGTTGAGGCAGTAGATTGGCCTGTTTCCCATAATCAGGCTCCGACAAAGAAATACGCTCCGTTCAGTATTGAGCAACTCAACGCGATTTTCCATGCGCCGTTATACACGGGGTGTATTGACGACGGTCGCAATTATAACAAGGTCGGCTCAAATCACCCGCGCCGGATAAGGTTCTGGTTGCCGTTGATAGCATTATTCACAGGGGCGCGCATCAACGAGATTTGCCAACTGCATACGGACGATATACAGGAAAAGAACGGAATATCGTTCATCAGTATTAACGAAGAAGACGAGAAGCACGTCAAAACCAAAGCCGGAATCCGACAAGTCCCGATCCATAATGAGTTAATTAAGATTGGTTTTTTGGATTATGTGGCTGAGATACGGGCAAAAGGAGAAACGCTCCTGTTCCCCGAAGTGATGACAGACTTAGTTCGAGGAACGAAACGGGATCAGCTAACGCCTTCTGCTCCGTTGTCGAAATGGTTTAATCACTTTAATGAATCGGTGAATGCTCTCAATCCTGAGCTGAAATTTACACCTGAACACGTCTTCCACAGCTTCCGTCATACGGTCAGGACAGAGTTCCGTCGCAATCGCGCACCGGAAGACGATGTTTGCCGTATCTGCGGTTGGGAAGATGGCTTGAAGGGGAAAACTTTGGCTGATCACTACGGAGAAGCCGTGTTGGAGAACCTGCAAGAAACTGTCAATTCCGGATTGCAATATGACGGGTTGGATTTGAGCCATCTGTATGTAAGGCCTTAATCTTCTTTTGAACCTAGGTAAGATAACATAAAACGGATACGCTTTTTGTCCGATTTAATAGTCAGCATTTTCTTCATCATTTTAAAGCGATTGTATTTGACCTTGAGACATTTTTGCTCATCGGGAGAAGCTGTTTTCTTATCCGGATTACAAAACAGATACTCCGTCTGCAAAAGATCGCGTTTATTGTAAAATAGGATGGCTTCGGCTTTTTTGCCGTCCCGTCCGGCTCTTCCGGCTTCCTGATAATACATGTCAATACTGGCAGGAACATCAACATGAATGACGGCTCTGACATCCGGCTTATCAATCCCCATACCGAAGGCGTTGGTGGCGACAATCAAACAAGGCTTTTGAAAGAATTGGCGGACAATACTCCGTTTCTGTTTTTTTGACGTTTGCGAGTGGAATTCCAATGCCGGAATTCCCTTTTTGTTTAAAAGGTAGGCAATGGCTTTGACCTTGTCTATCGTTCCGCAATAAATGATAACCGTTTCTTTCATTTTTTTTCGGCAGTGATAAGGGCGTAAAAACTGTATCAGTTGTTTGATTTGCTCGTTAACGTCTTCACTTTTTAAGACAAGCCTGAATGATAGTTCCGGACGAGACAGATCCCCTATAAAAACCTTTTCATAGCCAATAATTTCTTTGAGATCCTTTCGGGTTGTTTTGTCCGCTGTTGCAGTCATTAAAATCCGTTTGGCATCAGGAAACCGCTCAACCAGTTTTTTCAGATTCAAGTACTCGGGACGGAAATCACCGCCCCACAGACTGATACAATGGGCTTCATCAATCGCAATCGTGCCGACTTCGATTTTGTTTAAGACGTTCCGCAGTTTTTGCGTTGCGAGCATTTCGG
>JAFVEJ010000259.1 GCA_017476085.1 Alphaproteobacteria bacterium | reverse complement strand
CGGTTATCTGGGGTGTTCTTTGGCGGGGAAGGCTCTGGATGAAGGGATATGGACGCTGAACGTGACGAATATCCGCGATTTTGCGGAAGACCGTCATAAAACGGTGGACGATACGCCCTTCGGAGGCGGAGCCGGAATGGTGATGCGACCGGATGTGCTGGGAAAAGCCGTTGAAGCGGTGTACCGGCCGGGGACGCGATTGATCTATTTTTCGCCGCGCGGGACTCGCGTTTCGCAAAAAATGGCGGAAGAACTGGCACAGGGAGGAGAGGCGACTTTCCTTTGCGGCCGTTTCGAAGGGATAGACGAACGTGTCTTGCAGGCTTATCCGTTTGAAGAAGTCAGCTTGGGCGACTTCGTTTTATCGGGCGGAGAACCGGCGGCGCTGGCGGTATTGGACGCGATCGTGCGATTGCTTCCCGGCGTGATGGGGTCAAGCGCTTCTTTGGACGAAGAAAGTTTCAGCCGCGGGTTGTTGGAATATCCGCAATACACCCGACCGGCCGAATGGAAAGGGCTTTGCGTGCCGGAGGTCTTGAACTCCGGACACCACGGGCGGATCGCCGAATGGCGCTTGGCTCAAGCCGAAGAATTAACAAAACAGCGGCGACCGGATTTGTGGAACGCTTATCTGGAAACCGCAAAAAGCGAGAGGATAAAAAAATGAATTTGATTAAAACGCTCGAAAACGAGCAGATGGAAAAACTGGCGAAAAAAGCCGATTTTCCCGAATTTAAGGCTGGCGACACCCTGCGTGTCCACGCTAAAGTCGTTGAAGGCGACCGCGAACGTATTCAGGTGTTTGAAGGCGTTTGCATCGCCCGCAAAAATGACGGTTTGAACTCGACGTTCACCGTTCGCAAAATCTCTTTCGGCGAAGGCGTCGAACGCGTGTTCCCCGTCTATTCCCCGAACGTTGCGAAAGTGGAAGTTTCCCGTCGCGGTAAAGTCCGCCGTTCCAAGCTGTATTACCTCCGCAGTTTGCGCGGTAAGGCGGCTCGTATTACCGAAGATACCGAAGCGGCAAAATAGCTTCTTTCCGCCTCTGGCTTTTTGGAGGGGAGAGCGGATTTTCCGCCTCCTCTCGCTAAAAGCGGGGCGTATGTTTCCCGATGCCGGATTGCCGGCAGGCGGGCTTTTATTGTTTTATTAATGGAGTTTTACACACATGGTTAAGGTTGCTGTCGTCGGCGCGACGGGAAATGTCGGACGCGAAATGTTGCAGACTTTGGCGCAAAGAAATTTTCCGGCTGACGAAGTGTTCGCGGTCGCTTCCGCCAAATCCGCCGGCAAAGACGTTTCTTTCGGTGAAGACAAGGTTTTAAAAGTGCACGACCTGGAAAAGTTCGACTTTCATGGGATCGACATCGCTTTGATGTCCGCGGGCGGTTCCGTTTCGGAAAAATACGCGCCGAAAATCGCGGCGGCCGGCTGTGTTGTGATCGACAATTCGTCGCAATGGCGTATGGATCCGGACGTGCCGCTGGTCGTTCCGGAAGTCAACCCTGAAGCCATTGCCGACTATAAAAAGAAAAACATTATCGCCAATCCGAACTGCTCGACGATTCAGATGGTCGTTCCGTTGGCGGCTCTGCATAAAGCTTTCCATATCACGCGCGTCGTCGTTTCCACTTACCAGTCCGTTTCCGGCGCCGGCAAAGCGGCGATGGACGAGCTGTTCGATCAGACGAAAGGGATTTACTGGGGCGAAGAATTGTCCAAAACGCAGAACAAATTCCCCAAGCAGATCGCTTTCAACGTCATTCCGCACATTGATGTGTTCTTAGATGACGGCGCGACGAAGGAAGAATGGAAAATGACGGCGGAAACCAAAAAGATTTTGGATCCGAAAATCAAAGTCCACGCGAATTGCGCGCGCGTTCCCGTGTTCGTCAGCCACGCGGAATACGTCAATATCGAAACGGAAAAGGAAATTTCCGATAAGGAAGCGACTTTCGTTTTAAAGAAAACCCCCGGCGTCACCGTTTTGGATACGCGCGAACCTGGCGGTTATCCGACGCAGGCGGAAGTCGCGGGCGAAGACGACGTGTTCGTTTCCCGTATCCGTTCTGATGCGACCGTTGACAACGGTTTGAGCTTCTGGTGCGTGGCGGACAACCTGCGTAAAGGCGCGGCGTTAAATGCGGTTCAGATTGCCGAAGTTTTGGTCAGGGATTATTTGAACAAATAAATTAGATCAGATTATAAAAAAAAGCCTTGCGGAAAACTCAGCAAGGCTTTTTTGTTGTTTCGCAAATTATTTTTTGCTCTGAAACTCTTTTTTCGCCTTTTTAAGTTGCTGAGCGAACTCTTCATCGGCGTGCAGTCTGGCGATCATTGTCGGAGCGATCACGCGAGCGGCATCAACATCGCTTTGATAATGGAAACCGACGATGACGCGGCTTTCCCCGTATTCAAATCCACGCGTTAAGATTTCGTCCTGACGTTCCGGATTGATTTCAGCCAAAATCAACGCGAATGTCCATCCTTTAGTGGTGTGGCCGGACGGATAAGAGGAATTCTTTCTCAACACTTTTTCATCCTTGGGAACCGGCGTCCGTTCTTTGAACTGCACAAACGGTCTGGTGCGCATAATGCGTTTTTTGGCCTTGTGGCTGCATTCTTCCGAGGTTAAATCCAAACGTTCCAACAAAGCCCAGATTTCAGGCGTGTTTTCTTTGGAAATCGTCATACCGAACGGTTCGGAAAAGATTTTCGCAAGATATTCAAACGTCCAATCGGCATCTTCCACGGCCAGTTTTCCGCGCTCCGTTTTGCGCATTTTCTTGCCCCATTCGTATCTGCGCTGATCGTTTTCAAAAGCAGGATCCGTCGGCTTTGGCGGTAAAGGCATGAATTTGGCGACCGTCGGAATTTCTTCCGGCGTCAGGTACGATTCAGCCGTTAAAGATTCTTTTGTCTGCACGCAGGCAGCCGTGCCGATACAAAGAGAAAGAGTAAATAAAACTGTAAGAACTTTTTTCATAACACCCTCAAAAGATAAGATAAAATGATAGGTATATAGTAAGAAAAAAATGTCAAAGTCAAGGCGGAATATGAATTTAAGTATCCGAAGTTTTTTGAATATACAAAAAGCCGTTGATTTTCAACGGCTTTTTAATGGCTGGGGCGGCTGGACTCGAACCAGCGAATGACGG